>JASLEW010000115.1 GCA_030150965.1 Thermoanaerobaculia bacterium
CGGCCCCTCCGGCGCGGCGCCGGGCCCCCGCCGCGCCGGCAGCCCGCGCCGCCGCTCCACGGGCGGCGGCGCATCGGCCCCGCTCAATCCACGCCGGCCCGCAGGGCCGTATGAAAGTATCGTCAGGCGCACTCGTGCGCCGCGCCTTCTTCCGTGAGAGGACGGGTCATCATGCGAAGCCGAATCCCTGCCATCGCGATCACGCTGGTGCTGGCGCTCGCCGCGCTCCTGGGTCTGCAGGCGGCCCGGCAGGCGGGAGCCGATGCGATCAACAAGCCGATCCCGCCGCCCGCGCTCGACACCCCGGCCGCCGAGGCCACCGGCCCGCAGACCGCCGTGCTCGCCGGCGGCTGCTTCTGGGGCCTCCAGGGGATGTTCGAGCACGTCAAGGGGGTGACCCGCGTGGTCGCCGGCTACTCCGGCGGCAGCAAGGAGTCCGCCCACTACGAGATGGTGGGCACCGAGCGCACCGGCCACGCCGAGTCGGTCGAGATCACCTTCGATCCCAAGCAGGTCAGCTACGGCCAGCTGCTCCAGCTCTACTTCTCGGTGGCCCACGATCCCACCGAGGTCGACCGCCAGGGTCCGGACACCGGCCCCAGCTACCGCTCGGAGATCTTCTACAACTCGCCCACCCAGCGGCGCATCGCCGAGGCCTACGTGGCGCAGCTCGGCAAGGCCAACGTCTTCGACCGCGCCATCGCCACCAGGATCGAGCAGGAAAAAGGTTTCTATCCGGCCGAGGACTACCATCAGGACTTCCTGATTCACAATCCCCACTACCCCTACATCGTGATCAACGACCTGCCCAAGATCGACGCCCTCAAGCGCGTCTATCCGCAGCTCTACCGGCCGGCGCCGGTGACGGTCGGCGGCGGACGCTAGCCCGCGCCAGCCCGCCGCCTTGCCCCGCGGGCGCACCCGCAGGGCCTGGCGTGCCGCCTCAGCGAGGCGGCGCCGCGGCGGCGAGCCGGTAGAGGCCGTAGCCCGCGGTCAGGGCATAGAGGCGGCCGGGATCGGCCGCATCGAGCACCAGGCCGGTGACCTCGGCGGCCGGCAGGCCGGCGCCGTAAGGCGACCAGGTGGCGCCGCCGTCGGTGCTGAGGTAGACGCCCGGGTCGCCGGTCTTTCCTGCCACCGCTCCTGCCGCCGCGCCGCCGCCGCCGCCGACCGGGACGACCGCGGCGTAGACCAGGGCGGGATGCCGTGGATCGACCGCGACCGCGGCGACGTTGCCGGCCGGCAGGCCGCTGCCCGTCCTGCTCCAGGTGGCGCCGCGGTTGGTGCTCTTGAACACGCCGTCAGGGGTGGCGGCATAGGCGATGGCGGTCCGCGCCGGATCGAGGGCGAGGTCGGCGACCGCCAGGCGCTTGCCGCGCACCGGCAGCAGCTGCCAGGTCGCGCCGCCGTCGTCGCTGCGCGACAGGCCGGAGCCGAAGGCGTAGAGGGACGTGGGGTGGGAGGGATCGATCAGGAGCCATGGGCCGTCGAGCGGCAGGTTCTTCCATACCGCCCCGCCGTCGGCCGTCTTCCAGGAATGAGAATCGCGCGTGTCGCAGGTGTTCTCGTAGGAGCCGCCGAACAGGTACACGGTGGAGGACCGGACCGGGTCCAGGGCGATGGAAAAGACGATCATGCAGTCATCCGGAATGTTGGCGAGGGTCCAGGTGGCGCCACCGTCGCCGCTCCAGGCGGCGTCGAAGAAGGTGCCGCGCCAGAGGATCGTGGGGTGGCGCGGGTCCACCGCCAGCGCCGTCCCGGCGTCCTGGTCCTGCGCCGCCAGGTTGCCGTTGGCCGGCTGCCAGGCCGGCCGGTCGAGCGCACCGCCGGCCGCGCCGGGAGCGGGCACCTTGCTGCCGACCACGCCCAGGCCCTCGACGCTGGCGTAGACCGTGGCCGGCGCGCCGGCGGCGATGACCACCCTGTCGATCGTGGTGCCGGTCAGGCCGCGGCTGGCCGAGCGCCAGACCGTGCCGTAGGAGGCGCTTGCCAGGAGGCCCGAGGTCGCGGCGGCGAAGATCAGGCCGGTCGTCGCCGGGTCGGCGATGAGGGCGCGCCCGTGCTCGGGAACGACCGGGGACGGGATGCCGGTCGCCACCCAGGTGGCGCCGCGGTCGGTGCTGCGGTAGACGTCCCACGGGCCGATGCCGAAGAGCCAGCCGTTCGGCGCCACCGCCAGGTGATCGACCGTGGCATGGGCGCCGGCCGTCCAGCTTCCGCCGCCGTCGTCGCTGCGGAAGACCTGCCCATAGGCGGTGGCATAGAGCGTGGCCGGAGCGCCGGGGTCGGCGGCCAGGTCGTAGACCGGGGTGCCGGGAGGCAGGCCGGCGTTGCTCGCCGTCCAGGTGGCGCCGCCGTCCGTGCTCTTGAAGAAGCCGCCGGCGAGGGCGCCGGCATAGACCGTCCCGGGGTGCACGGCATCGAACAGCAGCGCGTAGACCGCCTGCGCGGCGATGGCGCCGCCGAGCGCCGTCCAGGTGGCGCCGTGGTCGGCGCTCTGGAACAGGCCGGTGAAGGTGCCGGCGAGGAGCCGGCCGGGGGCCGCGGGATCGGCGGCAAGGACCAGCACCAGCGGATTGGGCTCCGGCAGGCCGGCGGTGTGGATCGTCCAGGTGGCGCCGCCGTCGGCGCTCACCCCCACCCCCACCTCCTTGACCGCGGCGTAGAGCCGCAGCGGGTCGCGCGGATCGACCACCAGGTCTTCGAGGTCCTGGCCGTTCAGCGCATCGCCGGCGAGCTGCCAGTCGCGGCCGTGGTCGGTGCTGCGGAAGATCCCGCCGCCTCTCGTCACCGCGTACAGGACGTCCGGCGCTCCGGGGGCCTGGGCGATCTCGCGCAGCGGTCCGCCGTTGGGACCGATCGGCTGCCACTCCTGGGCGCCCAGAGGCGGCGCCAGACCGGCGCCGCCCAGGGCCAGAAGGGCCGCGGCGACGGCCGTGGCAAGGGAACGCCGGCGGCAGCGGCGGCACGCGGGCAGGCAGGGGAAGGCTGCTGGGGACGGCGGAGCCATCCCATACTTCTATTCTTCTATGCATTGAATGTCAAGGCTTGACTTGATCGGCGGCGAGGGACTGGTAGGATCGTTCATACCTCCGTGACTCTCGTGGGCGGATGAGCGGATCGATGAGCAACCGGCGCGCGCTGCGGCTCGCCGTCCGGCCGGGCATCGCCGTGCCGCTGCTGCTGGCCCTGGCGGCGCTGGCGGCGCCGGCCCCGGCGGCGGCGCTGCCGCAGGCACCCCTGGACGGCGGCGGCGAGGTGGTGGCGTTCGGGCGGGTGCAGGTGCCGGACGACGTGCCCGCCCACCTGTGCACGGCGCTGGCACAGGACCGCGCCGGGTTCCTGTGGATCGGCACCCAGGGCGGGCTGGTCCGCTACGACGGCCACCAGTTCCGGGTCTTCCGCCCGGACCCCGGCGATCCGCGCTCGCTCGGCGGCAGCTACGTGCGGTCGCTCCTCGCCGCGGCCGACGGGCGGCTGTGGATCGGCACCTTCAGCAGCGGCCTCTCGGTCTACGATCCGGCCACCGGCGCCTTCACCCGCTACCTGCACGATCCGCGCAATCCGGGCAGCCTGGCGCACGACCGCGTCGAGGGGCTGGCCGAGGACCGCGCGGGGCGGCTGTGGATCGCCACCTACGAGGGGCTCGACCGGCTCGACCCCGCGAGCGGCAGGATCGCCCACTTCCGCCACGCGCCCGGCGACCCGCGGAGCCTCGCCGACGACCGCGTGCGCGGCGTGCTGATCGACGGCGCCGGGCGGCTCTGGGTGGGCGGCGGCGACGGCCTCCAGCTCTGGCGCGGCGAGGGGCGCGGCTTCGAGCGCGTCGCCTCCGACCCCCGCGTCCCCGGGTCGCTCGCCGGCCAGTTCGTCGCCAAGCTCACCGCCGACGCACGGGGCCGCCTCTGGATCGGCACCACCGACCACGGCGCGGCGGTGCTCGATCCCCGCGACGGCTCGCTCCGCCGCCTCGCCCCGGGCCCTCGGCAGACCTTCAACGTCGCCGGCTCGCCGGCCTCGCCGGGCTTCGGCGCTGCTGCTGCCGGAGCCGGGAGCGCCGGGTCCGGCGGCGCCGCCCCCGGCCTCAGCCACTTCTGGGTGTACGGCTTCGCCGAGGTGCGGCCGGACGAGATGTGGATCGCCACCTTCGGCGGCGGCATCGACGTCGTCGATCCCGCCTCGCTCGCCGTGGTGGCGCGCCTGCGCCACGATCCGGCGCTCGACAGCACGATCGGCAGCGACCGCGTGGGGGCGCTGCTGCGCGACCGGTCGGGCGTCGTGTGGGTGGGGACCTGGGGGCGCGGGCTGATGCGCCACGACCCGGCGGCGCGCGCCTTCCAGGCGCTGCGCTACACGCCGAACCGGCCGGACGGCCTCACCCATCCCGAGATCGTGCGCGCGCTGCCGCTCGCCGACGGCACCGTCTGGGCGGGCACCAACGGCAACGGCGTGGACGTGCTCGACCGCGCCGGACGGCGCATCGCCGGCCACCGGCCCGATCCCGCCGACCCGCGGGCGCTGGCGGACGGAGCGGTGACCTGCCTGGCGCAGGGCGCCGACGGCGCCGTCTGGGTGGCGACGCTCGACGGCATGCTGCACCGCCGCCGCCCCGGCGCCCGCGGCTTCGACCGGCTGACGCCGCGGGACGGCCTGCCCGGCGGGCCGATCCGCACCCTGCTCTTCGGCCCCGACGGCGCCCTGTGGGCCGGCGCCGCCGGCGGCCTGGCGCGCATCGATCCCGCGACGCTCGCGGTCCGCACCTGGCGCCACCGCGGCGACGACCCCGCCTCGCTCTCCGGCGTCGCCGTCGAAGCGCTCGCCTTCGATGGCCGCGGGACCCTCTGGGTGGGCACCGAGAGCGGGCTCAACGCCTTCGATCCGGCGCGCGGCACGGCGCGGCGCATCCTCCACGAGCCGGGGCGCCGCGACGGCCTGCCCGCCGGCTGGGTCCCCGACCTGATGGTGGCGCGCGACGGCCGGCTGTGGGTCGCCACCCCTGGCGGCGCCTGCATCCTCACCTCCTGGGACGGCCGCACGGCGCGCTTCGCCGCCGTGGCCGAGCGCCTCGGGCGCGCGCCGGAGCCGGTCGAGTCGCTGATCGAGGACGCCGGCGGCTTCGTCTGGCTCGGCCCGCGCCTGCGGGTCGATCCGCGGCGCTGGACGGCGCAGGACTTCGGGCCGGCCGACGGCTGCACCTTCCACGAGTTCTTCATCGCCAGCCGCGCGCGGACGGGCGAGGGCACGCTGCTCTTCGGCTCTCCCGAGGGGCTGCTCGCGGTGCGGCCGGAGCGCATCGTCCCCTGGACCTTCGCGCCGCCGCTCGTGGTCACCGGCCTGCAGGTCGACGGCGTCGAGCGGCGGGGCGCCCAGGCGCTGCGCCGATTGCAGCTTCCCCCCGGCACGCGCGGCTTCCGGCTGGAGTTCGCGGCGCTCGATTTCACCGCGCCGTCGCGCAACGCCTACCGCTACCGCCTGGTCGGCTACGACGACCGCTGGCTGCCGGCGAGCGCCGCCGTGCAGTCGGTCGCCTACAACAGCCTGCCGCCGGGGCGCTACCTGCTGCGCATCCAGGGGACCAACCGCGCCGGCCGCTGGAGCCCGAGCGAGATCGGGCTCGCGGTGACGGTGCTCCCGGCCTTCCACCAGACCGCGGCGTTCCGCCTCCTGGTGGCGCTCGCGGCGATCGCCCTCGCCTATGCCGCCTACCGCCTGCGCGTGGGCCGCCTGGAGGCGCGCGGCCGGGAGCTCGAGCGGCAGGTGCGGGAGCGGACCCTGGCGCTGTCGGAGAGCAACCGCGAGCTGGCCGCGGCCTACGAGCGCATCGAGGAGGCGAGCCTGACCGACCCGCTGACCCGCCTGCGCAACCGCCGCTTCCTCGACCAGAGCATCGGCGGCGACCTGGAGCTCGCGGCGCGGCGTCACGAGGACGGCGGGCCGGCGGCGGCGGAGAGCGCGCTCGTCTTCCTGCTGCTCGACCTGGATCACTTCAAGAGCGTCAACGACACCCACGGCCACGCCGCCGGCGACGCGGTCCTGGTGCAGACCGCGCGGCTCCTGGCCGCCGCCTGCCGCGCCTCGGACCACGTGGTGCGCTGGGGCGGCGAGGAGTTCCTGGTCGTCGCCCGCTTCTGCGACCGGCGCACCGCCCCCGACCTGGCGGAGAAGATCCGCGCCGCGATCGCCGGCCACGAGTTCCGCCTCGACGGCGGCACGGTCCTGAGGCGCACCGCCTCGATCGGCTTCGCCGTCTACCCGTTCGCGCCGCGCCTGCCGCGCGCCGCCGGCTGGCAGGAGATCGTCGCCCTCGCCGACCTCGCCCTCTACGCCGCCAAGCGCAGCGGCCGCGACCGGTGGGTGGGGATCGAGGCCGGCGAGGCCGCCGACCCGCCGGCCGCCCTGCGCCGCTTCCTCGGCGACCCCGCCCCCGCGGTGGCCAGCCGCGAGATCCGCGTCCAGGCCCCCGCCGGCACGGCGGAGAGCCTGCGCTGGGCGTAGGCCCCTCCTGCGCTGCCTGCACTGCCATTGCCTCGGCGCCCCCGGCGCCGTGCCGGCCGGCCGCGCCAGGCACCCCGACGGCCGACCAACCGCAGGGCCTCGAACCGGGCTCTGGCTGGGCACCCTTTGCCCGTCTTGCGGGGACGCCTCGACCGCTCGCGGTCAACGGGCGGCCGAGGGCTCACCCGCGGCAGCGGAATGGCCCGTAGCCCTCTCCCATACCTTGACATCTGGGTATCTCTCGGCTCAACCTATACCCAGTCCTCTGGGTATCAGCCCGGCGGACCTGGCCGGCGGCCGGCGGAAGACGGAGCAGGGGAGGAAGCCGGCGGACGCCCGAGGACAGCGGAGGCCGAATCACCATGAAGACGACCAGCGACCGGCTGCGCGGCACCCTCGACGCCCTCATCCTCAAGGCCCTGGCGGCGGCGGGGCCGCTGCACGGCTACGGCGTCTCGCGCTGGCTGCGCACCCGCGGCGCGCAGGCGCTGCGGGTCGAGGAGGGGACGCTCTATCCGGCGCTCTACCGCCTGGAGCGCCTGGGCTGGATCGAGGCCGATTGGGGCCTCTCGGAGCTGGGGCGGCGCGCCCGCTTCTACCGCCTGACGCCCGAGGGCGAGCGGCAGCTGGAGGTGGAGATCAGGACCTTCGCCGAGTTCCTGGCGGCGGTGGCGCCGATCCTGCTGCCAGGCCCGGCGCCGGCGCCGGAGGCGGGCTGATGGCCCGGCCCGACCCAGCGCCCCCACCGGCGGCCGCGGCAGAGACCGGGCACCGCCCCACCGCCGGGACCGCCAGCCCCGGCGGCCCACGGCGATGAGCACGAGCGCGCCGCGCCGCACCCGCCAGGGCTTCGAGCGCCGCCTGCGGGCGCGCATCCTCGGCCCGTCGATCGAGGACCAGGTGGCCGAGGAGATCGAGCTGCACGTCGAGCTGCTGGCGCGGGAGCTGATGGAGGAAGGGATGAGCGAGGCACAGGCAAGGGCCGAGGCGGCCCAGCGCTTCCACGACCGCGCCCAGGTGGAGGCCGCCTGCGCGGCCATCGCCCGCCGCAGCGAGCGGCGCTGGCGCTGGCGGATCTTCCTCGGCGAGCTGCGCGACGACATGCGCCAGGGCGTGCGGCAGCTGCTGCGCGCCCCCTCCTTCGCCGCCGTCGCCCTGCTCACCCTGGCCGCCGGGATCGGCGCCACCACCGCCATCTTCAGCGTCGTCGAGGGGGTCGTGCTGCGCCAGTTCCCCTTCGCCCATCCCGAGCGGGTGACGATCGTCTCGGAGCTGTGGAGGGAGGGCGACAGCGACTTCTCGGTGGGCAACTTCGCCGACCTGGAGGAGCCCGCCGCCCGCGGCTTCGCGGCGTTCGCGGCGCAGCGCTTCCTGCCGCTCAACCTGGCCGACGGCGACCATCCCGAGCGCTTGCTGGCGGCGCCGGTGTCGCACCGCTTCTTCGCCGTCTTCGGCGTCGAGCCCCGGCTCGGCCGCACCTTCACCGCGCGCGAGGACCGGCCCGGGGCGGAGCCGGTCGCGGTGCTCTCCGACGGGCTCTGGCGCGAGCGGCTCGGCGCCGACCCCGCCATCCTGCAGCGCTCGATCCACCTGTCGGGACGCGCCTACCGGGTGGTCGGCGTCATGCCGCCGGGCTTCGATCCCACCCTGTCGCACGAGGAGCTGTGGCTGCCGATCGCCTTCACCCCGGCGCAGCGCGCCCAGCACGACGACCACTTCCTCGAGGTGGTGGGGCTGCTGCGGCCAGGGATCAGCCCGGCCGCGGCCCAGGCCGGGCTGACGCCGGCGATGCGGCGGGTGGCGCAGCTCCATCCCGAGGGCAACTCCACCCGCACCGGCGTGCACGTCGTGCCGCTGGCCGATAAGGTGATCGGTTCCTACCGCCAGCGCCTGCTCGTCCTCCTCGCGGCGGTCGGCCTGGTGCTGCTGATCGCCTGCGCCAACGTGGCGAGCCTGCTGCTCGCCCGCGGCTCGGGGCGGGCGCGCGAGCTGGCCATCCGCGCCGCGGTCGGCGCCGGCGCGGGGCGGATCGTGCGCCAGCTGACGTGACCCCGGAGTTCTACCTGCCGGTCGCCCAGGCGCCGCCCGAGGCCTGGACCTGGATCCAGCGCACCATGAGCCTGGTGGCGCGCGGCCGCGACCCGCGCCTCCTGGCCGGCGTGATGCGCGCCACGGTGCGCGGCCTCGATCCGTCGCTGCCGCTCACCTTCAGCTCGCTCGGCGAGGCGCTGCGCGGCGCCACCGCGGAGGAGCGCTTCTACACCCTCCTGCTGTTCACCCTCGGCCTGCTCGGCCTGTTCCTGGCGGCGGTGGGCGTCTACGGCGTGATCGCCTACTTCGCCGGCCTGCGCACCCGCGAGATCGGCATCCGCATCGCCCTGGGCGCCAGCCGGCGCAGCGTCCTGGCCCTCATCGCCTGGCAGGGCGTGCCGCCGGTCGCGGGCGGCCTCGCCGCCGGCGCCGCCGGCGCCCTCGCCGCCACCCGCGGCCTCCAGGGCTCGCTCCACGGCGTGAGCCCAACCGATCCGCTGACCTTCCTCTGCGTCATCCTGGTGCTCGCGGCGACCGCCGGCTGCGCCGTGCTCATCCCGGCCCTCGGCGCCACCCGGGTCAATCCGCAGGAGGCGATCCTGCGGCCCTGAGGGCGCCGGGCGGGCGGCGGCGCGCGGCCCTGGCGCGCGGCCTGGTTGGGTGCCGCGAATCGTCGATCCCGCGCCGCAGCATCTGGCCGGGCATGGCGGAGGTGAGCTGGCCGTGATCGAGCACCAGCTGCCCGTTGACCAGCACGTCGTCGATCCCGTCCGGCAGCAGCAGCGGGTGCTCGTAGGTGGCGCGGTCACGGATGCGCGCCGGATCGAAGATCACGATGTCGGCGTGGTAGCCCTCGCGCAGCAGACCGCGCCCTGCCAGGTGGAAGGTCTCAGCGCTCAAACCGGTGAGGCGGTGGATGGCCTGGGACCACGACAGCACCTCCTCCTCGACCACGAATCTCCTCAGGAAGCGCGGGAAGGTGCCGCAACCTCGGGGGTGCGGCAGGTAGGCCGTGTCCCGATAACGGATGGCGCTGTCGGAGCCCACCATGGTCCCCGGGTCGGCCGCGATGCGCTCCATGACCTCGCCGCAGATATTGTGATAGATCATCTGCGCCTCGCCGCCCGCGACCAGCTGATCCACGATACGCAGCTGCTGATCGAGCCCACGGGCCCCGAGCTCCAGGTCGGCGATCTGCGGCACCCGCAGGCCGCTCCACCGCGGGTGGCCGCCGGCCAGAGCGACGCGCGCAAAGCCGAAGTCCTGCCATCCCTGCGCCGCGAGGCCCGCCATCACCGCGGCTTCCAGCCGCCGCAGCTGGCGCGGATCACGCAGCAGCCGGCGGCGCTCCCCCCCTTCGGCGGCGAAGTACCAGTCGGGAAGGAGCGGATCGAGGTTGGTGCTGGACGCCGCGTAGGGATAGAAATCGTCCCCCACGATCAGGCCCTCGCGGCGGCCCGCCGCGATCAGCTCCTGGCGGCGCTGGAAGTCGCCGCAGGCGGCGGCGCCGGTACCGGTCACCTTGAGGTGCGAGATGAACAGCGGGATCCGCGCCTCCCGGCTCAGGCGCATCACCTCCTCCAGGGCCGCCAGCCCCGCCGCGCCCTCGTCGCGGACGTGGCTCGCATGCAGGCCCCCGAACCGCGCCGCCTCGGCCAGCAGCGCCTCGATCTCCTCCGGCGGGCTGAGGCGCCCTGGCAGATACGCCAGACCGGTGGAGATCCCCAGCGCACCCTGGCGCATCGCCCGGGCGACCAGCTCCCGCATGCGGGCCAGCTGGGCCTTGGAGGGAGCGTCGTTGGCCCGCGCTCCCATCACGGCGCGCTTGACCGTGTTGTGACCGATCAGGGTGGCGACGTTGACGTTGACGCCGTAGCGGTCGATGAGGGAGGCGAGCTCGGCGGGGTGGAGCGGGGACCTGCCGCAATTGCCGGTGACGAGGGTGGTGACGCCCTGTCCCACGTAGTTCCAGGCGTTGATCGGCGCCTCGGCCGCCAGCACCGAGGCGTCGGCATGGGAATGGGTATCGATGAAGCCCGGGGCGGCGATACGGCTCCTGGCGTCAAGGAGCTGCCGGCTGTGAAACCAGCGCGGACCGCGCCAGATCGCCACGATGCGGTCCCGCCGCACACCGATGCTGACGTGGTAACGGGCCGGAGCGCCGCTGCCGTCCACCAGCGTGGCATCGGTGATGACAAGATCATAGCTCGGCGCCCGCCCCAGCCCCAGGTGCACGGCCACGGCGATGCCGAGCGCCAGCGCCGCCGTAGCCGCCAGGGCCAGGTGCGGCCGGCGCCAGGGTGGCGGCAGGAGGCGCATCGCTCACCGCGGCCGGCGGAGGCCGTGCGCGCTGCCGCGCGTTCCCAGCTCCCGGACGTACTCCTCGATCTTGCCGCGGACGGCGGGATCGGTCTCGTAGCGCAGGCACTGCTGGTAAGCCTGGATGGCATCCTGGTTGCGGTGCAACCGGACGTAGACACGGCCGAGCTCACGATAGAGGCTGGCCCGCCCGGGCTCGATGGCGATGGCCTGCCGCAGGTAGCCGAGGGCCTCCTGGGGCTGCTCGTCGCCGACCAGCTTTGCCAGGTTCAGCAGCGGGAAGATGAACCTGGGGTCGGCGGCATGGGCCCGCTGGTAGAACTCCTTCGCCCGCTCGGTGCTGCGCAGCTCGGCGCCGCCGCGGACGTACACCTTGCCGATGCCGTTGAGCGCCAGCGGCCAGTCCGCATGCAGCGCCAGCGCCTGCTGATAGCCGTCGAGCGCCTCCCGGTAGCTGCCGCGGGCGAACGCCAGCTGGGCATTGCAGTAATCGAGGCGGGCCGTCAGCTCGCGGTCTGCCGGATCGGTCTTGGCAAGGAAGCCGTACATCGCCGCCAGCCGCGGCCAGTCGGTGTTCTCGTCCGACTCGCTGTAGAAGCGCTGCAGGAGCGCATCCGCCTGCGGCCTGAGGACGGCGGAGATCCGGCGGCCGAGGTCCCGCAGCTCGGTGGAGCCGGGTTCCGCCTGGGCGAGCTGGTTGTAGAGCTCGACCGCCGAGCTGCCCGAAGACGACAGGAGATCGCCGTGCCCGATCGCCTCCAGCGCCCGCCCGTAAGGTCCCTGGCCGCCCACCCAGCGGACGAGCAAGTAGATCAGCACGGCGGCGGCGACGGCCAGGACGAACAGGGTCCGGCCGCTCCTCCGCCGTGGCGCCGGAGCGGCCCCGGAAGGCGCGGCAGCCACCGGCGCTGGTTGTGCCTGGGGTGGGGCCGGAGCGGCAGCCGCCGGCGCTGTCGCCTGCGCTCGCCGCGAAGGAGCGCCGGCACGCGCCAGGGTGGCGGCGACCGGCGGGGAAAAAGGTGCAACCCGCGGAGTTGCCCTCGCCTCCCCTGCTTCCGGTCCCTGCGCCGTCCGCAAAGACGGCGGCGCGGCGGCGGGCAGGGCGGCCACCGGCGGATCTGCCGGCGTTGCCGGAGCCAGGGGGGCCAGCGAGATCGGCGGAGTGGTCGGGGCGGGGGTCTCGCCACAGAACGGACAGGAGGCGCCACCTAACAGCACCTTGGTGTCGCCGCCGACGCCGCGGCAGGCGTGGCTGGGGCCGCTGGGGCCGCGCCGGCACCAGGCGCACGCCGGCTCGATGTCGGCCGGGGAGACGACGCCGCACGGGCAGGCGAAAAGCGTCCCCGGCATGATGTTGCAGTGCCGGCATTGCAGATCGGCAGGCACCTTCGCCCGCCAGGCCACGGGGTCGGGCTCACAGGAACACAGATACCAGCTGTAGTCCTCTCCCTCCTGGCGGGGGAAGGTCCCCAGGCACCCGCCACCGCTCACATCCATCACCACGCGCGAGCCGTCGACCTCGTAGACCTGGGTGCCCCCGGCATCGGGGAGGAAGAAGGCCAGGAAGCGCCGGGCCGCTGCCGTTGCGGGCATCGGAGATCCTCTCACCCAACCTGGAGGCGGCCCTTGGTGACCACCCGGTATCCCCTGCCCGACTCCTCCAGGCAGGGATGCTGGAGCAGCGAGACGGGGCCGTAGTTCGCTCCGTCCACATAGAACAGTGGCTCGAAGATGAACAGGTGCTGGCGGAAATAGGGCTGGTCGATCGCCGGCAGTGCGCGCACCTCGCCGTTTGTGGGGTCCTTGAAGACGCGGAAGCCCGGCTGCGACGGCGCTGGCGCCTCCACCAGCAGATCCACCATTTTGTCGAACCGCATCATCCGGCTCGCCGGCGGGGCGAGACGCTGGAGGTCGGCGACGAGGCCGAGGTAGCTGTTCGCCGCGGGCTGCGGCGCGACGGAGTCGTCATCGGGTCCTGGCGCCGGAAGCGGTTCGTATCCCACGCCGCCTGAGGAGTCGGGCGTGGCGCCGCCGGCGCCGGCCGGGGACCGCGGGGCAGTTTGAATCCTGCGGTCCGGCGTCTCCCCCGGCCCGGCGCCGCGCTCCTCACGAATGGACAACAGCCGCCGGACCTTCTGCTCGGTCTGGTCCTGGGCCGTCCTGGCAGAGGAGTCCAGCTGATTGAGCTGCTCCCACAGCTTCCCCAGCTCCACCTTCAGCGTCTGCTCGCAAAGAATCACCCTGGCGCGGAGGTCCTTCCTCTCGGTCTGGTCGAGGAACTCCTTGGTCACGGCGAGACCACCCAAGACCAGGCCGAACACCGCAACCACCAGCGGCAGATTCGGCACCACCGGCAGGTTCGGCCCCGGCGGGGGTGGGGGCGTACCCTGCCCGCGGTTCTCCGGCGCTGAATCAGTTCCGCCCGCCGTCCCCCCTCCCTGCTGTGCGCCCGGCGGTGGCGGCGGCGTCCCTTGCAGCTCACCTGCGATCTCGTCGCGTTTCCGCTGGATCCGCGTGTGGAGATCGTCATAGGCATCCAGCCCCGAGCTCGTCTTCAGCTTGTCGTAGCTCTGTTCGAGGTTCTGTTCGAGCTCTCCGAGCCGGTCATCGAGATCCTTCAAGACCTCGGGGCCGTGGCTCGGCGCATCCGCGGTGCACGACTTGAAGCCCTGGTCGAAGGGGAGCAGCAGCGTGCGATCGGGGCTCGGCTTGGGGAGCGCTTCCACGCGGTCCGTCGCCGCACCCGCACCGTTCCGCGCTGACGATGCGCCGGCCGCCGTGCCCTTCGAGCCCGGCGACCGGTTCCCCGTCCGGTGCGCGGACGCGCCCTTCGTCCCGCCTCCCTGCACCTCCAGGCACACGGCCGCGGAGGCCCACAGGCAGAGGGCGAGCACCGGCCATGCCGCGCCCGCCCGGAAGCGACTCCGTGCCATGTCAACGCCCTCCACTCATCATCTGGAGCAGGGTGTGCCGCACCTCGCGGTGGAGCAGCGGGTACTCCCAGATCGCCCGCACCAGACTGGTGGTGTCCGGCGTGTGCTCGGAAGAGGCGGTGCCGTAGACGTCGAGGGCCGTCCTGGCAATCTCGTGGAGCGCGCTGTTCCAGGCCTCCCAGCCCATCTTGTCGAGCATCCGGGCCGCCGGACCGGTGTAGCCGCCGGTCTTCATCAGGTCCAGGGCCTGGAGCTGCCGGGCCACGCTCTCGGGGCCGGGGACCGGCTGGAAGGTCGCGGGGTCGGGGCTGACCCGCGCCACCTTGATCGTTTCGGACCCGTCGCCATGTCCGTTGGGCGAGAGCCGGCCGACCTCGCGCAGGATGAAATCGTCGACCTGCTCCTTGCCGACCGACGAGTACCACGGCAGCACGATCCTCGGCTGCGGCCCGCCGTCGGCGCCGGTCTGCCCGTCCGGCAGCACCGCCAGGTCGAAGCCGACGATGCCGCAGGCCGAGCTGCCGCTACCGCCCGCACCCTCGATCAGGCCGCCGGCGGCGACCAGGTCCTTCGAGTACACGGCCTGGCCGTCGAGGACGTAGCTGACGATGTCGTCCATGAGCCGGACCTTGACCTCGTCGGCCTCGGGCAGGCGCGGCCGGCTCTCCGGCGGCCCCTGGCCCTCCATCGCCCGCTTGAGCTCGCGGTACAGAGCCTTCACCAGGGTGGTGATCCTGGCCGCCGACCGCGCCACCCCGGCGTGCGGCAGGAGGCCCCAGCCGTTGCCGGCCAGCACCACGTAGATCGCCGACGGCAGCGGGCGCCCCGGGATCGGGGCCACGGCGAGGAGCAGCCCGTGGGTCAGCACGAGATGGAACAGCGACCGCATCCAATGCCCGGGCGCATAGCGGTCGATCTTCGGCGCCACCTCCTCCGCCACCGTCGCCTCGCGCAGGTCGAGCGTCCGGATGTCCCGGTTCTTCATGTACGACGGGCTCTTGTCTGGCATCATCTCGCCGACCCGCAGGGTGTAGAACTGGCGCAGCTTGCCGATCACCGCGTCGTCGCGCAGGCAGGCCAGGTCGGGGAACCAGGCCGGCAGCCCGGTCATCGACTCGATGCTCTTCTTGAACGTCGCGTACTCCGCGTCGGACGAGATGTCCTGGAAGAAGCTGAACAGCCGGTTGCCGGCCAGCACCATGCTGTCCAGGAAGCAGAGCTGGTCGCCCGGATGGATGCCGCCACCGGCCGGGCGTGGGCCGCCGGCGAAGACCGCATAGTCGGCCGAGCCTCCCCCCATGTCGATGAGGACCACGCGATGACTCTCCGGCAGGTACTCCTCCTTCTTCTCGCGGTGCGAGCGGTTGTAGGCCCGGAAAACCGCCTGGCTCTCGTCGACCATGGCAATGTTGGGGCCTTCTTTGGGGTTCACGCCGCCTGGGCAAGCGAGCTCCTCGACTACTTCGACCGCGCGGCGCGCTGCGTTCTCGTAGAGCCTGGCCTCGATCGGCTTCATGCTCAGCGGATAGGTGAAGGTGTAGTGCGACGGCAGCGCGCCGGTCTTGGCGAAGACCTCGGCGGCAACGTGCAGCAGCAGCAGCTCCAGGAACGCCATGCGGAAGGCGCGGCGCCGCAGGTCCTGCTCGGGGGAGTCGCCGGGCGACGCCCACTTGAGGTTGTCCTCGACACCCCAGGGGAGGAGCGTGGAGTCGCGGATATCCAGAGCCAGCTGGCCCTTGGTGCCCAGCAGGTCGAAGACCCCGACGAGCCCGGCCAGGTCGGCGGCGGTCTGGCCGCCGGGGTTGGCCAGTCCCTGGAGCAGCGGCAGATCGCGGGCGAGCGCCAGGCGGTAGCCGAGGAGCGTCGGGAAGAACCCGCGGTGGAAGCCGCTGTCGTCGCCGCCGGCCTCCAGGAACCAGCCGGGCTGGACAGCCTGCGGCAGCCGGCGCTCGGGGCGCGGCTGCACCAGCGGCCCCGCCCAGGGGCGCAGCTCCAGCACCCGCGGCTTGGTGGCGCCGTCTCCCCTCAGGGCCACGCTGGTGTTGCTGGTGCCGAAGTCGATGCCGGCCTGGAGCCGGCTCTGCTGCTCGGCGTCGCGGAAGACGGCGCCGCTGAGGAAGAGCAGGCCGGCCTGCTGGGGCTCCTCGGCGCCGGCTTGGCCGGTCTGAAGGACCTCGGCCAGGCGCGGTGGGCTGGTCAGCCGGGTGAAGGTGTAGGTGTCCTGGGCGTCGTGCGGCGCCGCCGCCACGGCGGGCTCGGCGACGCCGTCCTCGCCGTGGAAGCGCAGCGACAGCCGGCCGCTCGCCGCCAGCGTCCGCACGAAGTACGCCGACCAGCGCGGCTCCCGCACGGCGCGGAAGGTCGGCCAGACGTCCGCCTGCGGCAGCCTCATCTCGTCGAGCTTCCAACCGATCAGGCGGGTCTTCCAGCTCACCTGCCGCAGTGCATCGAAGTCGGTCCCCTTGGGCAGCGGCAGGGTGAGGCGGCAGAGCGCCTCGGTGGCGGCGTTGGCGCCGACGGCGCCGGAGGCAAGCCGGACCAGCTCCCCCGGGGCGGCGATGAATTGCGGGAACAGCCGCAGCAGGTTGCTGTGGAGCGGCAGCAGCGGCGTCACGTCGTCGCGCTTGGTGAGCGTGCGCCGCCAGTCGGCGTGCGCCTGGTGGAGCAGGGCGGGGTCGAGCGCGTTGGCGCCTTCCAGGTAGAACAGCGCCCCGCCGACGGCCCGCAACCGCGCCGGCGCCTGGGGGCTCAGCGACAGCACCTGATGATCGCTCGGCACCTGGTACACCTGGCGGTTGCGGCCCAGCACCTCGACCACCTGGTTCTCCGGGTCGATGCGCACCGTGAGGTCGCAGAGACGCGAGCGGTCCGCGGTGCCGGGGAAGGCCAGCCGCGTCGCCCAGGGGTTCAAGGCGACATCGATGCCTTCGGCGATGAACAGCACCGGCGTCGCGCCGCCTCCGGCCCCCGGCGCCAGGGCACGCAGCGGATAGTTGCTCCAGACCTCGGACTGATCGAGGCCGTGATATCGGTAGCCGAGGAAGCTCCGGGGCTCGCTCGTCAGCCGTTCCTCGACGGCCCGCCCGGACGCGCCGTACTGCGTGGCCAGCACCGTGCGCAGCAGCTCGACCGCCTGGTACAGGTTGCCGAAGAGGCTCCCCTGCTGGCTCTCGGCCAGTTGCTCGGCGAGCCTGCCGAGAACGGAATCGAAGGCTTCGGCGAAACCCTCCTGCCGTCCATAGTGCTCCATCAGCTGCGACAACCGGAACGTCACCGCCGCCGCTCCGGGCACCTGGAACTTCTCCAAGCCGGGATCTGCATCCGGCGTCGGCGTCTCCAGCGCGGGAAACACGAGGCAGGGCCCGTAGCAGGCGCCGACGACCGCGCCCCCGGAGCCGGTGCGCAGCACGGTCAGCCCGCCTTCGCCGTGCAGGCGGTAGAGGACCGGCGGCCAGCGCGCCTCGTCAGGCTCGATCGGCAGGCCGGCGTGCAGCGCCGGGTAGAGGTCCTCGTCGAGCCGCTTGAGCGTCTCGGCCGGCACTCGGACGGCTTCCAGGTCCCCCTGGAAGAGGGCGGCGAGCAGGCCCGCCCACACCTGGAAGTGCTCGGCGTCGGTCCGCCGCGGTTTCTGGTCGATCTCGGCGGCCAGCGTCTCGAGGAAGGTCTCGGCGTGTGCCCAGATGGTCGGCTTGGCCTCGCGTGCAAGGCCGCGGAACGCCGCGTCCAGCGGATCGAACAACCGGCGTTCGCGGATCGCGGTATCGAACAGGGTGAAGGCCCTGGTCTCGCCGGCCCGTGTCGCCGCACCGATGCCGTGCCAATGATCGCGGCCGAACTTGGGCAGGAGAAACTCCAGCTTGTTGGACATGTCGTTGTGCTCCCTCCGTCTTCAGACGACGCCCTCTTTCACCGCGGTCAGGTGATCGGCCATGTAGTTCCACAGCGACTGAAGATAGGCGATGCCCAGCGGGTGGTTGTCGGCGCGGTCCTCGGTCGAGACGCCGCGCAGGGCCTCGAGCCGCGAGGTGACGGGCACGTTCTTGCCGAGTGCCTCGGTGTCGACCCCCGCCAGGCGCCAGGCGGCGAACGCATAGGACGCCGGCGCCTTGTGCAGCAGGCCGCCGGTCTTGCCGAAACGGACCGGGTGGCGCAGCCAGTCGCGCATCAGCTGGGTGGTCTGCACCTGCTCCCAGCCGAGGGCGCGCGCGGTGTGGAGCAGCGCCTCGCCGATGTGGCGGGCGAGGGCGTTGAGGTCGTCGCGGAACTGCTCATAATGATCGGCGCTGACGAAGCGGTGCAGGGCCTGCAGCGTGTTGCGGGCGTTCTCGAACGACTGTCGCGTGGCGATGTAGGGCACCAGGCTGTAGGTCAGCCAGTTGAACCCGGCGAGCGCCGCGTAGAGCCAGCGGTCGGCGCTCACCGACGGATCGAGCGCCAGGTCGGCCCAGCAGAGCGCGTCGCCCACGGCGCTGTCGTGGTGGTGCACGCCGAGCAGCTGTGTGCCGCTCTCCGGCGCCGCGGTCTTGGTGAAGAAATTGAGCGCCAGGCCCGCCGCCGCGAACTCCACGGCATGCAGGGGCGAGACCTGGTTGCGGCCGCCGTTGCACCAATGGATGCGCGGACTGAAATGCGGATCGTTGGGATAGTCCGCCGGGTCCAGCTCCACCTCGCTGTAGCGGGTGGGATTGCGCAGACCGAGCACGTACAGCTCGTCGAACAGCTCCTGGCCGTGCTTCTGGTAGTAGTCCCAGCTCGCCACCGCTCGCCGCTCGATCTCCTCGGGCTTGGCATAGTAGCCACGCGCGATCTGCCGTATCTCGTCGGTCGAGAAGTCCTGCCCGAGGCCGGCAAGGCCGCGGCCGACATTGCGCGCCCGCACCCCCTCCAGGAAGTCCGCCTCGCTCTGGCCGCTCCGCCGCAGGAAGTCGTCGAGCGGCTCGGCGCCGTCTGGAAGCCACTGGTTCCCCCAGTCCAGCTCGCGCAGCGGCGGGGCCGGCGGGTAGAAATAGGGACCGAGCAGGCAGCCGGCGACCCGCCAGCTGTCGCGGTCGTGGTTGTCGTCGGCCACCTGGCGCACGATCTTCGAGATCACCGGGATCCCGGCCGCGCCGGTGCCGCCGTACATGCTGCCGACCACGAAGACGCGCAGCCGCTTGCCGCGGAAGCCCTGCAGCAGGGCGACCAGCGGCGATTTCGCCTCCACCTTGAGCTCGCCCATGGAGGCGATGACCGCGGCGCCGATGAAGGGTTTCTGGAAGAAGCCGCGGTCGAGCGGCGTCGCGAGATCGGCCTCGCTGTAGAAGAGCCGCAGGATCTGCATGGCCTCGTTGTGCCCGGCCGGCCGGCTGGCCAGCTTGCCGGCCAGCGTTTCGACGCCGGGAGGCCCGGAGAGCGCGTCGAGCGGGTGGATCGTGACCAGGTCCTGGAGCTTGAGCGACCAGAGCCCGCGCGACGCCCCGTCGCCGCCGGTCTTGCCGATGGCGCGATAGCGGCTGACCGCCTCTTGCAGCGACGCGGAGCGGCAGGCCTTGTCGGGATCGATACGCACCAGGGTGAGGCTGTCGGCGGCGTTGGCCGCGGCATGACCGGCGGTGGGCTCCTGCGCCAGCAGCGGGATGCCCAGGCACAGCAGATCGATCAGCGCCTCGGCCACCTTGGCGCCGGTGCCGCCGACGGCGAAGACCACGTAGTTGGTGGCGGTGTCGTTGGCCATCAGCGTACCCTCCGCCACGGCATGTGCGTCAGGTGCGCCGGCAGGTGCAGGCCGAGGAAGACGGCGACGTAGATCACCGCGCCGCAGAGCAGCAACGACATCATGTTGGTGACGCCGATGAGCCGTGCCGAGTTGGGCTCCAGGAGATAGACGGCGCTCGCGTAGCAGGCGAGGAAGACGAACAGCCACAGCGCCAGGGCAAACCGCGAGCGCCGCGGGCCGTACGCCAGCTCGCGCGCCCCGTTGCTGCGGGCGACGCTTTCGCGCCAGAGCTTGAAGAGGAATGCCAAGATGGCCGCCACCACCGCCGCGAAGGTGATGGAGAGCGCACTGGAGACGGCGACCTGATGCGCCGCCGGATGGCCCTGGAACTCCGGCCGGATCAGGAAGTCGATCAGCCAGCGCAGCACCGCACTGGACTCCGTCATCCTGGCGGGCTGCCACGCCAGGACCTCAAAGGCATCGATGATGGTGGTCACTCCTATCCTCCCATGGGCACGCGGCGGTGGCGGAATGCATCAGACCTTGCTGGGCCAGATGACCAGGTACCAGGGCTTGAGCGTCTGCGCGGCGCTGCTGGAGTTGCGCAGCAACCCGGATACCAGGGCCTTCAGGTTCAGCAGCTGGTTCGCCGAGCCGGGTTTGGAATCGTCCTCCGTCGACCAGCTCTCGATCCACGCCGGCAGGCGCAGCCGCGCCGGATCGAAGCGCCCCTCGACCCGCAGCAGGGTGAGCGGCAGGTAGTCGCCGGACGGGGTCCAGCGCAGCACCAGGTGGCCGCCGGCTCCCGCCCCGGCCGCGCTCGGAGCAGTGGCCGGCGCGAAGGTCAGCGGTTCGCTCACCGTATCCGCCAGTGCCTCCTCGAATTGCAACCGTTTCAGCTGGTAGCCCGCGGGCGGCCAGGCGAGCGATTGGGCGCTCTCGTACCAGGCGCGGGGCCGCGCGACCTCGCGCACGGTGAAGCGCAGCTCGCTCGCCGCGTCCCTGGCGGCGCTGCCGAAGAAGGCGCGGCCGGCCTCGGTAAGCTCGATGTCGGCGGCGATATGGACCGCTCCCGGATGCAGGAAGTCGAGGTCCTGCCAGAGATACTGCAGCACCTGCACGTCCTGGCTGAGCGGGATGTCGTTGAAGTCGACGCGCCAGGTATCCTCGGTGGCCAGGCGCAGCGGGTTGGGCACCGGCGAGCCCCCGGCGACGGCGTCCTTGACCGCATAGGCCGCGGTGTCGAGCGCCGGCCGCGCGCGCTTGACCAGGGGGAGGGTCAGCGGCAGCTCCCGCACCAGCCGCGGATCGAGGCCGGCCTGCACGGCCTCGCGCAGCCGGTCCACCACCGGCTGCAGGTCCTCGCGGTTCTCGGTGAAGACGAGCAGCAGGAACGGCCGGTAGCGGGCGGGGTCGGCGGGATCGACCGCGCGGTAGACGCCAGATTGGCCGCCGCCGCGCGTCTCGGAATAGACCGGGCCGGAGAAGCGGCTGCGGATGCCGAAGATGTGGACGCCCCAACCGCGGTCGATCAGGGCGGCGATCGCGGCATTGGCGCAGCGCGCGTCGGCGCCGGCGGCGCAGCGGGAATCGGCGACATCGAGCGGCAAGCTCTGCACGCCGTCGGTGACGAAGAGATCGACCGCGTTCGGCCGGTCCGCCGCGTGGGCCGCCGGCTGGGGGGCTTCGCCGAACGAGCGTATGGTCGCGGCGATGTCGCTCGCCGCCCCGTTGTAGAACCCGGCGGAGCGGGTCACGGTGAGCAGGGTGGGGGCGGCGGCCGGGGCCTGGCGCGCGGCGGCATCGACTCGCCGCAGCGTGAGCGGCTGCGCGGCATCCAGCTGATCCGCCATGGTCGCCACCGCCCGCAACGCGCGCGAGTACTCGAAGGAGCCTGCCGGGTCGGAGAAGCCCCGCATGCTGGCGCTCGCATCGATGTAAAGGACGGGAGCGCCGCGGCGCCGCGCGGGGCCGGCCGGCGAGCGGGTCCCCTCGGCGGTTTGGATCCAATCCGCCAGCGTGTGATGCCTGAACGTCGGATCGTCAGGCTGATGGATACAGCTGAAACATGCTGCCGCCGCCGCGGCGAGCGCTAGGGCCCCGACGCGGGCGCGATGTCGAAACGCTGGCAACGGCATGATTACCCTTCCTCTTCTCCCCCGGCGGTCCGGCGTCCGTGCCGCGCCCCGGCGTAAGGTGCCTTCATCAGACCTACGCGAGGAAGGGAGGAGGAGCGGTTCATCCCCTGTAGAATGGCCGCAGGATGCCCACCGCGCCGCGCGACGTGACGGTCCTCCTCAGGGAATGGAGCGAGGGCGATCCCGCGGCCCTCGAAGGGCTCATGCCGCTGGTCCTCGACGACCTGCGGCAGCTGGCGCGCCGGCAGTTCCGCGGCGAGCGCTCGGCGCACACCCTGCAGCCGACCGCGCTGATCAACGAGGTCTACCTGCGCCTCTACGGCCAGCAGAAGCTGCATTGGGACAACCGGGGGCAGTTCTTCGCCTTCGCCGCCACCCTCATGCGCCGCGTCCTGGTCGATCACGCCAAGGCCCGGCTGGCGGCCAAGCGCGGCAGGGGAGTGCCCAACCTGCCCCTGGACGAGGCGCTCGCCGTGCCCGCCGGCACGGACCGCGGCGTCGACTACATCGCCCTCGACGAGGCGCTGAGCCGCCTCTCCGCGCTCGACGGCCGGCAGGGCCAGATCGTCGAGCTGCGCTTCTTCGTCGGCCTGACCAACGAGGAGATCGCCGAGCAGCTCGGCATCTCGGTGTCCTCGGTCAAGCGGGACTGGGACCTGGCCCGCACCTGGCTGTTCCGGGAGCTGAAGCGGCCGTAGGCGGCGGCGCCGGGGCGCGAGCCCGCGGCGGCGGATTCGTCGCGTCGGAAGGAGAAGGCGGGGCGGGGAAGGGCCTCGGCCAGCCGCGGACGGGGCGATGCGAGGTGACTGTGACGCCGGAGCTCTGGCAGCGAGTCAAGACGGTGCTCGACGACGCCCTGCAGCTGGAGACGGAGGAGCGGGAGGGTTACGTTGCCGCCGCCAGCGCGGGGGACGCCGCCCTGCAGCACGAGGTGCTGAGCCTCCTCGCCGCCGCCACCGAGGTCGCCGACTTCATCGAGGAGCCCGCCTGCCGCCTGCTCGCCGACGCCGACGGCGACGGCGACGCCGGCGAGCCTTTGGAGGAGCGGCGTGTCGGTGCCTACCGCCTGGAGCGGGAGATCGGCAGAGGGGGAATGGGGGTCGTCTACCTCGCCGCCCGCGACCGCGAGTTCGACCAGAAGGTGGCGATCAAGGTGCTGCGCCGGGGCCTGGAGAGCTCGGACATGGAGCGCCGCTTCCGCCAGGAGCGGCAGATCCTGGCCAACCTGGCGCATCCCAACATCGCCGTGCTGCATGACGGCGGCACCGCGGCGGACGGCCGGTCGTTCATCGTCATGGAGCTCGTCGAGGGCCTCGCGATCGACGAGTACTGCCGCCGCCAGGCGCTGGCTCCCAGGGCGCGCCTGGAGCTGTTCTCGACCGTCTGCTCGGTGGTCCAGTTCGCGCACCAGCACCTGGTCGTCCACCGCGACCTCAAGCCGGGCAACATCCTGGTGACCGCGGGCGGCGTGCCCAAGCTGCTCGACTTCGGCATCGCCAAGCTGCTGGAGGCCAGGGAGCCCTACACCACCGCACACGAGCGTCCCGGGCTCCGCCTGATGACCCCGGAGTTCGCCAGCCCGGAGCAGGAGCAGGGAGGCCAGATCACGACGGCGACCGACGTCTACGCCCTCGGCCTGCTGCTGCACCTGCTCCTGGCCGGCAGCCTGCCGAAGCGCCCGGCGCCGCGCCGCGCCACGGGGGCGAGCCGGCCGGTGTTGGAGCCGGCGCGGCCGGTGGGGCCAGCGGCGCCGCAGCCCTTGCGCGGCGACCTCGCCGCCGTCGTCGCCAAGGCGAGCCACCTGGATCCGGGAGAGCGTTACGCCTCGGCGCAGGCGCTCGGCGAGGACGTGCGGCGGTTCCTCGCCGGCGAGCCGGTCGCCGCCCGCAGGGACGCCACCTGGCTCTACCGCACCGGCAAGTTCGTCCGCCGCCACCGCCCCGGGGTCGTCGCCGCGTCGCTGCTGGTGCTGCTCCTGGCCGGTTTCGGCGCCACCGTCACCTGGCTCTGGCGCAAGGCGCTGCGCAACGAGCATCGCGCCAGGCAGGTGTCCTCCTTCCTCGAAGAGCTGTTCCAGATCCCCGACCCCGGCCAGTCGCGCGGCGAGACGATCACCGCCAGGGAGATCCTGGACCGCGGCAACCTCCAGATCGACCGCGACCTGAAACAGGAGCCGGAGACGCGCGCCGCGCTGATGGAGACCATGGGGAAGGTGTACATCAACCTGGGGCTCTATCAGCGGGCGCTGAAGCTGGAGGAGGAGGCGGTGCGCCTGCGCCGGGCGGCGCCGGGCAGCGACGATCCCCTGCTCGCCGAGAGCCTGCACAGCCTCGGCACCGTGCTGCGCAAGATGGGAGACCTCGCCGCCGCCGAGCCCCACGTGCGGGAGGCGGTGGCCATCCAGCGCCGCGCGTTCCACGGCGACGATCCCGAGCTGGCGCGGGGGATCAACAATCTTGCCGCGCTGCTGTCCGCCAAGCACGAGCTCGCGGAAGCCGAGCGGCTCTTCCGCGAGGCGCTGGCGATGAAGCTCCGACTCTACCACGGCGACCGCGACGACGTGGCCATGGGCCTGCACAACCTGGCCGAGGTGGTGGCGCAGAAGGGCGACCTTGCGGCCGCCGAGCCCCTCTACCGGGAGGCCCTGGCCATGCGCCGGCGGCTGGTGGGGCAGGCGCCCGATCCCGGCGTGGCCCTGACGCTCAACAACCTGGCGGCGCTGCGCCAGGACCGCAACGACCTGGCCGAGGCCGAGCGCCTCTACCGCCAGGCGCTCGCCATGCGGCAGCGGCTGTACGGGCCGGGGCCGGAGGTCGCGACGACGCTCAACAACCTGGCGCAGGTGCGCGAGGCGCGCGGCGATCCGGCGGAGGCGGAGGCGCTGTACCGCCAGGCGCTGGCCATCTACGACCGGCGGCCGGCGGAGAGCCGCCATCCCAACCGCGCCATCTTCCTGCGCAACCTGGCGGCGCTGATCGCGCGGCGCGACCCCGGCCAGGCCGAGCCGCTGGCGCGCCAGGCGCTGTCGATCTTCCAGGACGTGATCCCCGAGGGCTGGCGCACCGCCGATGCCGAGAGCGTGCTCGGCGGCTGCCTCGCCGGCCTCCGCCGCTACGAGGAGGCGGAGCCCCTCCTGGCCGCCGGCTACCGGCGGCTGAAGGAGCTGCGCGGCGACGGCGACGACCACACCCGGCAGGCCCTTGACCGCCTGCACCGCCTGCCCGCGCCGGGACGGCCCGGCCAGCCGCGCCCGGCAGCCGCCATGAGCTGAAGCGCCGGCGACCGCCATAAGCCGAAACCCCGCGTTACCCCCCGGGTGAGAGGCGGCACGGGCCGCCTTTCCGAACGGGGATCCCCAGACCCGCAAACGTTGCTCGGACGAGACCTCAGCGGTCTGTGGGAGAAGTCATGCCTTGTCATCGAGTCTCTCTGGAAAGGTTTTCCATCACGCTTGCCACCCTCGTCGCCGCCGGCCTGCTCCGGGCCGGCGCGCCCGCCGCCATCGCCGCCGGCCTGCCGGTCACCCCCAGCACCACCCAGGAATGGGGCAGCGAGGTGGTGCGCGTCACCGCCGACAGCCCCGGCACGGTCGCGGTCGGGCCCGACGGCGCGACGATGGAGAGCGGCAGCGGCAGCGGCGGGGGCAGCGGCACCTCCGCCTGGCGGGGCGGGGCGGGCGCCGCTCCCGCGGACACCGACGCCGCCACCGACTATTGCCTCGAGCTCGACCTCGCCGACGCCTCCTCCGGTCCCTACCGGCTGCGCTTTCATTTCGACACCTCGGGCGGCAGCTCGACCTCGCGAGCCAACCGGGCGCGCGGAGCCGCCCCGGCCGCCGCACCCGGCCCTGCCGCCAGGACCGCCGCCGCCACCGGAGCCATCGCGCCGCGGCGCGCCCCGGCCTCGCCCGCCGCGCGCCGCCGCCGCCGCGTTTCACCTCTGGACACCTCCCTCTCGCTCTCCTTCGCCCTCGCCACCACCGCCGACGCCTCGGCGCTGACCACCGGCGACCTCGGCCTCGTCGCCGCGATCTACGATGCCGACGACAACCTGGTGGCCGCCGACGACGGCGCCGGCGGCCGCATCTCCGCCACCCTGCCGGCCGGCAGCTACACCCTGGTCATCAGCGGCGGCGACCAGCTCGCCGGCAGCTCCGCCGTGATGGCCGACAGCGGCACCTGCTCCGGTGATTAGCCAGGGCGCGGCCGGAGCGGCCGGCAGGACCGGCCATTGTTAAGCGCTCCACGTTCTGATGCATCGAGCCCTGTTGTCTTGTCGAGCTTCGTTTCGCGCTCTGTTGTCAAGCTCTTGCGATCCGGCCGCAAGGCGTGGCGGCCGGATCGCCGATCTTCATCTGCGGGAACGTGCGTGTTAATATCACTGTTATTGTTTACGTTTGAATTGAAAGCTTTCCGGCACCCGCGGGCGTCGGCGGCGCCCCGGCCGCAGCCGTTCACCGACCTCGTCCGCCGGCAGGCGGCGGATGAGCCCGTGGATGCCGCGCGGCTCGCCGCCGTGCGGGAGGCCCTTCGCCAGGCGCTGCGCCGCGAGCTGCGGCAGCGCGGCCTGTGGGAGAGTCCGCCGGCCTACCTGGGCGTCCAGGGCTGGGAGAGCTGGCAGCAGCCGGCGGCGGGGCAGGGCGGAGCGTTTGCCGAGCTGCTGGAGGATTGCTACACCTTCGTCTTCGTCGACCGCCTGCGCAGCATGAGGGCCCAGCTCGCGGTCAAGGACAACATCGAAGGACTGGTCCTGCTCAACATCCGTCATTTCCTGCACGAGCGCCAGCGGACCCACGATCCGCTGGGCTACCGCGTGTTCGAGGTGGTCTGGGCGGCGGTCGAGCGGGGCGTCGCCGCGGGCACCCTGGAGGTCGTCGACGGCGATCCGCGGATCCGCAACGACACCCTGCTCGCCTTCGATCCCGATGCGCTCCATCCGCCGGCGGCGCCGGCGGCGCTGGAGGACTGGGCCGCCCGGGTCGGCGACGACCTGCTGCCGGACCTGGTCACCGCCACCGGCCGGCGCCAGGAGGAGACGGCGGCGGAGATCGCGCTGCGCCTGGCGCGGCTGCGGCAGGCGGGCGTGGTGGCGTTCCGTTTCAAGGCGCTGGTCGATGCCTTCAAGCGCGACGTGCGCCAACGGTGGGCGGCGATCCTGAGCGGCGAGGGGGGCGGCGGGATCGACCGCCGGGAGGACGCGGAGGGTGGTGCGGTGTGGATGGAGGCCCCGGGCGCGCGCTTCGAGGCGCAGGAGAGCTTCCGCGCGCTGGTCGCGTGCGTGCTGCGGTCGCTGGCGCGGCTCGAGGCGCCGGCGCGGACGCGGGCGCAGCTCGCCACCCTCTGGCAGTACCTGCGCCTGTACAGCGTCGAGGGCCTCGACCCGGAGGCCGAGGAAGAGGAGGCGCCGGCGGCCCCGGCGAAGAAGCGCCGCCTGCGCGCGGGCAGGCCCTCCGACCGGATGCTCGCCGACCGGCTGAAGATCCCCCGCGAGCAGCTGCCGCAGCTCTTCGCCACGCTCGGCGGCCTGGTCGCGGGCTGCCGGGCGAGCGGTGCCGTCCCCGGGCCGCGGCGGTGGGACGCGGCGGAGCAGGGGCCCGCATGACCGCTCCCGGCGAGCTCCTGGTCCTGCGCCAGGCGGCGGAGTTTCCGCTGGAATGGGCGGTGGTGGCGCGCAGCGCTGCCGGCGACCGGCGCCTGCTGGTCGTGCCCGCCGACACCAACCCGAGCGCCGGCGCCGACGACCTGCTGGTGCCGCCGCGCGCGGCGGGCGGACCGCTCAGCCTGCGCTGCGGCTTCGCGGTCTGGCTGCCGGAGGAGCTGCTCGGCCAGGGGGAGCGCACGGGCACCCTGGAGCGCGAGGACCTGGCGCGGATCGAACGCCGCCTGGCGGCGATCGCCGCCGGCGAGTCCGGCGACGATCCGCTCGGCCTCGAGGCCGAGGGCGATCCGGACTACATCGACTGGATCGGCGCCACCGTGGCGCCGGCCGTCGCCGCCCGGCGGGCGGCGGGCGCCGGTTGGCAGGACCGCCCCGCCGCCGCGGTCCTGCCGCCGCCGCGACCGCCCGCGCCGGGCCCGGCCCTGGCGGTGACCAGATGGGCCGCGGCGGCCCTGCTGCTGCTGAGCCTCGGCCTGACCTGGACCGTCCTGTCGCTGCGCCACCGGCTCGACCGCCTGGCGCAGCCGTCCTTCGACGTGCCGGCCGTCGAGCTGCTCATCGACGGTCCGCGCCGCGGCGCGGGCCTTGAGCCCCTGCGCGTCCGGGTGCCCCGCGCCGCGCGCCAGGTCCTCTTCACCGTCGTCTTCGGCGCCGGCCTGCCGGCCGGTGGCAGCGGCCGCCTGGAGCTGCAGACCGCGGCGGGCCGGACCGTCTGGACCAGCCCGCCGTTCGCCATCCGGCCCGGCGACGAGGTCCATCTGCTGGTGCCGCGGGAGCTGCTGCCCGAAAGGCGGTACCGCGTGGCGCTCGCTCATCGGGATGCCGCGGGATCCGAGGCGGTGGAGCTGCGCGCCGTCGAGCTCGTGCCCGGCCCCTGAGGTCTCCGGCGCCGGCGCCGCGGCGGAGCCGCGAGAGGGCGCGCGGACCGATGGCAGGGACCTTGCACTTTCCCGGCCGCCGGTGAAACCCAGCAAGGAGACCGCTCATGAGACTCGTCGCGATCGTCCTGATTGTCCTTGGCATCCTCGGCCTGCTGTACGGCGGGATCACCTACACCCAGCGGTCGCACGACGCCAGGATCGGCCCGCTCGACATCTCGGTCAAGGAGAAGAAGACCGTGCCGATCCCGGTGTGGGCGGGGATCGGCGCGATCGTGGTGGGCGGCGCGCTGCTGCTGGTGCGCGAACGTCCCTGACGAGCGGCGCCACCCCTCCGCCGCTCGCTCTGCTGGCGGTCGATCACCGCCGCCTCGACCCCGGCCTGTCCACCGCCGCGGCCGCCGCGGCCGTCGGCGCCGTCCCCTGCCCCGTCACCGGCACCTCCCCGGTGGACACCACCTGCAGCTTCCAGCCCTCGGCGCGGGTGCCTTCGAGGTTGAGGTGCCCGGCGATGAAGAAGAGCCGCTGGGTGTCGGGCTGCGCCGGCGTGGAGCAGAAGCGGTCCTGGAGATAGAAGGGCGGCGTCGCCTGGTAAAAGAGCGTCGCCCGGACGCTCGCCGGCCTGGCGCCCTTGAGGTCGGCGAGCGGGACCGAATAGATCACCGCGTCGCCGCCGCCGCCCAGCCCGCCCTCCGCCTTCGGCCTGTACCAGGGATCGTCCACCTGGCCGCCCCTGCCGTCCGGCAGCTTGGGACGCACCTCGTGCGCCAGTTGCTCGGCGCTCAGCTTGGCGCTGCCCAGCCCCTCGCTCCGCGCCAGCTCGACGCTCGGGTTCCAGCCGCGCGGCAGCAGGCGGTTGTCCTTGACCACGTCGGCGAGCGACAGGAAGCTGGTGGTGAGATGGCCGCGCGGGTCGCGCACCAGCTCCTGGTAGATCTGCGCCTGGTCCTGGCGCGAGATGGCGAGGTAGTGCGGTTGCAGGGCGCCCTGCTGCTCCGCCGCGGTCATCGGCTGGCAGTCGCTCTTCCACAGCAGCTCGCCGGCAAGCGGCCTGCCGTTCTCGTCCACCAGCACGCCGGAGGGGCTGGTGCGGCCGGAGACCCACAGCTCGCGGCCGGTGGCGTCGAGCACCTCGAAGCGCAGGAAGACGCGGCGGAAGCCCACCCCGGATGGAAGCTTGTGCCCCACCCGGCTCTCCACCTTGACGGTGGCGGCGAGGCGGCCGGCGTCGAGCTTGACGTCGCTGACCGACACCTGGGCGGTGGCCGAGTCCGCCTGCTGGATCATCGACTCGAAGGTGCCGGTGAGCGGCGGCACGCCGTGGCCGCCGAGCATCGGGTCCTGGACGCGGATGCCGAGGACGTCGGGGAACTGCTGGGCGAACAGGTTGAAGAAGACGTTGAGCCCGACGAGCGTGTGCCGGCCGTAGGGCGAGCGCGGCTTGAGGTCGATCTCGGAGCGCGGCCGCCGGTTGTCCACCTGCGGCATGTTGCTCGCCTCCTCGATCGAGGCGATCCTGAACGAGAGCGGCCCCAGGCCGGGGTAGCTCCGGCTCATGTGGCAGTCCTGGCAGGACTGCGCCGCCGGGCCGCCGTCGCGGAAGTCGCTGAACACCCACTCGGGATAGGTCCCCTGCTCGATCTCGATCTTGGCCTGCGGCGCGCCGGGCGGCGACCATGGCTGGTTGCCGTCGAACACCGGCAGCACGACGCTGTGGCAGCTGCCGCAGATCTTCGAGCTGCCGAGGTCGGCGCGCTCGATGGGCGTGATGCCCAGCGCATGCACCATCGGCACCTGCTGCGGGGCGGCGAAGGGGCCGTGGATCTTGTCCGCGTCGCCGACGCGGAAGTCGCCGGTGAAGGTGTCGCCGAAGTTGAGCTTCTCCGGCAGGTCGATGTGATGGCAGGTGGCGCAGGAGACGCCGTCTCGCGCCAGGCCGCCGTACTTCGCATCGCGTCTCTCCGCCTCGCTCCTGGCGCGGAACGGCACGGCGTTGGCCATCTCGCGGGTGAACAGCTCGCGCCGGACGATCGGCTGCGATTGCTGATCGAGGCCGGTGAGGCCGGTGTTGTCGCAGACCGCGTTGGCGCGCTTGGGGTCGCCGGGGAACTGATCGAGGCAGAGCTGGCGCTGCCCCATCACGCCGTGGCAGTGCAGGCAGAGGTCGGGGATCACCTTGCCGAGCGCGGCATGCGCCGCCTGCTCGGTCTCGAGCTGCGAGTAGAAGACCGGGTCCCGGCCGGCGAGGCCCATGGGCGAGCCGCGCCACTCGCCGTAGGGCGCCAGGTTGAGCAGGTTGGTGTAGGCCGGCTGGCCGGCCTGCTGCAGGGTCATGTCGTAGTGCATGCCGGTCGCGCCCGCGGCATGGCAGCCCACGCACTGATCGGAGGTCAGGAACATCGGCGGCCCCGCGGGCGGCACGTCCAGATGATCGTAGGGCTCGGGCGGCATGAACAGCCGGTGCACACCGGCCGGGTCGGGCTTGACGATCGCCCGGGCGTCGAACGTGCGCAGGAAGTCCTGGACGTAGACGGTGTACGGCGTGCCGAGCCGTTTCACCGCCGGGTCGGGCCACGGCATCCGCTCCCAGGTCGGGCCGGCGCTGTCGAGCCGCTGGAGCAGCTCGAAGCGGCGGTGGGGCTCGACCGTCTGCGCCGCCGGCTGCGGCGGCAGGCCGACGATCGGCGGCTGGTCCTGGAAGTAGAAATCGGTGAAGGTGTCGGGATCGCCCAGGACGTTGTTCAGCTCGGAGTAGGTCAGCTCGTCGTTGTTGGCCGAGGCGTGGCAGTTCACGCAGTAGTAGCCGAAGCCCATCCACGGATAGGGGAGGTTCGCCGGCGGCGGCCAGTCGAGCTGCGACGCCTCGGTGGTCGGCGGCGGCTCCCAGGAGCCCCAGAACCAGCCGTCCTTCGCGCCGTGGCTGTCGCGCACCATCAGCGCCATGCCCACCCGCCTGCCGTTGGTTGGAATCGACGGATCGAGCAGCACCGCCTCGGTGGTGTCGCCGAACATCAGCTTGACGATCATCGAGCCGTCGGCGATCGGCCGCGGCGGCAGCCTGCCGTCCAGCCGGCAGCCGGGGCAGCTCCGGCGGCAGGCGTCGAGGAAATGCCGCCGCCCGGCGGCGTCGCGCTCGCACATCCAGCGGTAGACGTCCGGAGAGTAATAGACCAGCACCGTGTCGTGCGTGCCCCAGGTGGTGGTGGTCCAGCGCGGCGCGTGCGGGTCCGGGATGCCGGCAACGGTGGGGCCGGTGACGCGCAGCTGGCGGTCGTGCGGCCAGCGCGCATAGCACTCGGCGCGCAGGAAGCGGCCCAGCAGCCGTTCGTACTCGGACTTGGCGAACGGCAGCGCGCTCGGCAGCGGCAGCGGCTCGCGGCAGACGTCCGGCAGCGGCGGCACGGATGCCGGCGGCGCCGGCGCCGCCGCCGCCGAGGCCTGAGAGGCCCCCGGGGCCCGCGCGGTCCCCGCGTTTCCCGCCTTCCCCACGTCCCCTGCTTCCGCTACCGCCCGCTGTGCCGCGCGCACCCGCGCCATCGGCGCTCCGAGCAGCCACAGCAGCGCCGCCGCCAGGGGCGGCAGGACAAGAGACCACCGTGCTCGTCGCGAGGTCATCGCCATCTCCTCCTGGTCCAGAACTGGCCCGGTGCCTGTGCGGCCGAGCTTAGCGCAGCCGGTCCCGCACGGAGCAGCGGCCGCGGGGGCCGCGGCTTCGCTTGTGTTCTCGCACAAGCTGTGCGACGATCCTTGCTCCCCAAACCGCAGCCCTCTTGCGCGGAAACCGGAGGAATCTATGCGTCTTTCGCGGCTTTTACCCTGCCTGGCCGCCGCCGCAGTCTGCCTGCTGCTCGCGCGCCCGGCCCATGCGGATGTCTGTATCGCTCACCATTTCCAGTACATCGAGGGCATCCTGGAGATCGAGTACCCGGACGGCTGCACCGGCCACGACGAGCCGGAGCTCGATCCGCTCTCGACCCTGGCCGGCTCGGCGCAGGACGCGACCTGGACGGTGGTGCTGCCGGCCGACGGCGCGGTGCCGGTCTCGGCGGTGGGGCCGACCTTTTGGTTCGGCGGCCCGGTGGCCGACGCCAACAGCCTGGGCGGCCAGGCGTTCGTCGAGCTGCAGTTCTATCCCGACTCGCTGGTCGCCCGCTGCACCAAGGGCGGCGGCTTCGCGGTCAGCAACGCGCCCAACGTGTTCACCGCCTGCTCGCCGGTGTTCAGCGTCGTGCCGGGCAAGAAGCCCGGCCACTTCAAGGAGGTGGCGGCCTTCAACGCCATGCTCACCGACAGCGCGGCGCCCAAGCAGCCGTTGGTGATGCATGCCGGCGACACCATCACCGTGCATTGGTACGTCACCTCGGCGGCCGACGGCTGGCACGTCACCGTGGTCGACCTGACCACCGGGCACGAGGGGACGATCGTGCTCAACTCGGCGACCGACGGGCCGCTGATGCCGGCCTACAGCACGCAGCAGCTGGGCAACTCGCTCTACTGGGGCGTGGTCGACGACGCGCCGATCGCCTTCGTCTGGGAGATCGGTCACACCTCGCTCTACAGCAGCTCGGGCGGCGCGGTCTGCGCGCCGGGCGACACCGACTGCGGCTCCTACGACGCCGCGACCTGGTCGGGCATCTCGCCCATCCAGATCCAGAGCGTCACCTTCAGCGACGGCTCCCAGGCGAAGCACTGGGCGACGGTGAGCGACCAGGGCGGCAAGGCCGAGGTGCTGCTGACCTGCGCCACCTACGGCGGGCCGTTCTGCATCTATCCCTGGTACTCGCTGGCGCCGGACGGCTTCCACTACGGCATCGACTTCCCGGACAGCACCAGGAACTTCGGCAAGGCCGACCAGTTCACCCAGACCCTCCAGTGCGGCGGCCCGAGCGGCGCCGACACCACCTACTGCGCCACGCAGATCAAGTAGCGCAGGGACGGGACGGCAACGCCGGACGGAGCGCCGCGACGCGCTCCGTCCGGCGGGCCCCCGCGGCGGCGAAGCCCTTGTAGCGGGTCCACTGCTCCGGTAGCGGTGGCACCGCTCTTGTAACACCCTCGCGCATGGCAGGCGCGAAGGCAGCGAAAGGGAGATCAGCGGCCTGGGACCTCATCCCCGAGCATCCGACGCTCGGCGCCATCCGGCGCGCCGCCCAGGCGTGCACCGCCTGCCCTCTTTATGAGCACGCCACCCAGGCGGTGATGGGCGCCGGCCCGCCCGGCGCGCCGCTGATGCTGGTGGGCGAGCAGCCCGGCGACCGCGAGGACCGTGCCGGGCAGCCGTTCGTCGGCCCCGCCGGCCAGCTGCTCGACGAGCTGCTCGCCGGCGCCGGCATCGACCGCGCCGCGGTCTACGTCACCAACGCGGTCAAGCACTTCAAGTGGGAGCCGCGCGGCAAGGTGCGCCTGCACCAGAAGCCGAGCCAGGGCGAGGTCACCGCCTGCCGCCCCTGGCTGGAGGTCGAGATGCGCCTGGTGCAGCCGCACGGCATCGTCTGCCTGGGCGCCACCGCCTACCAGTCCCTGATGGGCAGCGGCGCCCGCGTCACCCGCGACCGCGGGCAGTTCTTCGACAGCCCGTGGGGCGCCTGGATCACGCCGACGCTCCATCCCGCGGCGGTGCTGCGCATGCCCGATGCCGCCCGCCGCGACGAGGCGCGGCGGCAGCTGCAGCAGGACCTGGCGGCGGCGGGCCGGCGCCTCGCCCGGGACCGGGATCCGTAGTTGCCCGTCGGCTGGTACCGACCCCGAGCCACGAAGGTGGGCGGGGGCGCCCCCTTCCCCCCCGGAGGGGTGGGAAGGGGGTTGGGGGGATGAGGGGGGCGATCCGATCGACGCCGGTAAGCTGCGCGACACACCTGAGCTCCGGAGGCGCTATCGGCCGAGCCGGGCAGGCGGGTCCCTCTTCAATAGGAGCGCGGCAGGCGCAGGACGTACTCGGCGATCTGGTTGTAGACCAGGGCGTTGCTGATCGGCGCCACGCGCAGCAGCTGCACCATCTCCAGCAGATGGACGATGCCGTAGCGCTCGTCGAACCCCCTGCCGCCGAGCGCGTCGAGCGCCGCCTCGGTGGCCTTGGGGCCCAGCTCCGCGGCCAGGAGCTTGGCGGCGTTCGCCGCCAGGCTCACCTCGCGCGGGTCGGCGCCCCCGTCGTAGGCCGTGGCCGCCCGCCAGACCAGGAGCCGCAGCGCCTCCTGGCGGACCTTGACCTCGGCCAGCGGGTGCTGGATGGACTGGTAGCTGCCGATCGGCGTGTCGCCGAACACCCTGCGCGTGCGGGCGTGCTCGCAGGCGACATCGAGGCAGTGCTGAACGGTCCCCACCTGGAGGGCGGCGATCAGGATGCGCTCGGGGTTGAACAGGTCGAGCAGCACGCCGAAGCCCTCGCCGTCGCGCCCCACCAGGCTCGCGTCCGGCACCTCGACCCCGCTGAGCTCCACCTCGAACTGCCGCATGGCGCCCTCGCCGCGGCTGGGCAGCGGCCGCAGCTCGATCCCCGGCGAGCGGGCGTCCACCAGGAACCAGGAGAGCCCGGCGGTCTTGGGCAGGCCGCGCGCCGCCGCGTCCGCCGCCGAGAGCGTGCGCGCCAGCACGAGCAGGTGGTCGGCGACGTCGGCGCCGGAGATGTAGACCTTGGTGCCGTCGAGCCGGTAGCCGTCGCCCGCGCGGCGGGCCGCGGTGCGGGTGTTGAAGGTGTTGAAGCCGGCCTCGCTCTCGGTCACCGCCAGGCACATCCGGCAGCTGCCGTCCGCCACCCGCGGCAGGACGGCTCCCTTGAGCGCGGCGGTGCCGTGCCGGGCGATGCCCAGGGCGTCCACGGCGGTGAGCACGGCCAGCATGTTGGGCAGGCCGGTCGCCGCCAGCTCCTCGAGCGCCAGGGCGAGGCCGAGCAGGCCGCCCCCCGAGCCGCCATGCTCGGCGGGCACCACCGCGCCCAGGAAGCCGCCGGCGCCGAGCGCCTGCCAGGAGGGGTCGAAGAACTGCCCGTGCGGGCCGCGCTGGTACCAGCCGCGCAGCCCGGCAAAGGCGGCGCGGGCGCGTCCCACGATCGCCCGCTGCTCGCCGCCGAGGGTGAAGTCGAGCGCCATCGAAGCAGATCCTAACATCCCCTCTGCTATCCTCGTCCCCTATGCGGCAAGCGTGGGTGACCCGGCATGGCGGGCCCGAGGTGTTCGCGGTGCGCGAGCAGCCCGATGCGCCGCCCGCGGCCGGCGAGGTCGCGATCCGCGTGCGCGCCATCGGCGTCAACTTCGCCGAGGTGCTCGCCCGCATCGGGCTCTATCCCGACGCCCCGCCGCCGCCCTGCGTCCTGGGCTACGAGGCCGCCGGCGAGGTGGCCGGGGCCGGCCCCGGCGTCACCGCCTTCGCGCCGGGCGAGCGCGTCCTCGCCATCGCCAACTTCGGCGCCTACGGCGACCGCCTGGTGGTGCCCGCCGACCACGTCATGGCGCTGCCCGCGGACATCAGCTACGAGCGCGCCGCGGCGCTGCCGGTCAACTACCTGACCGCCTGGCTGCTGCTGGTGCGCATGGGCAACCTGCGGGCGGGCGAGACGGTGCTGGTCCACGCCGCGGCGGGGGGCGTGGGGCTGGCGGCGCTGCAGATCTGCCGCTCGCTCGGCGCCACCGTGATCGGCTCGGCCAGCCCTGCCAAGCACGACCGCCTGCGGGCGGCGGGCGTCGCCCATTGCCTCGACTCCGGCCGCGCCGAGTTTGCCGCCGAGGTGAAGCGGCTGACCGGCGGGCGCGGCGCCGACATGGTGCTCGACGCGATCGGCGGCCGCTCCTACCGCGAGAGCTACCGCTGCCTGGGCTCGCTCGGGCGGCTGATGGTGTTCGGGATGTCGAGCTTCGCGCCCTCGTCCCGGCGCCGCCTGCTCTCGGTGGTGCGCGGGGTCCTCACCACCCCGCGCTTCCATCCGCTGTCGCTGATCAACCGCAACCGCGGCGTCTTCGGCCTCAACCTCGGCCACCTCTGGCAGCATGCGGAGCTGCTGCTCGGCGTGCTGCGCGAGATCGTCGCCGGCGTGGCCGCCGGGCGCTACGACCCGGTGATCGACCGCACCTTCCCCCTCGACCAGGCCGGCGCCGCCCACACCCACCTCCAGGAGCGCCGCAACTTCGGCAAGGTGCTGCTGATCCCCTAGCCCTGTTCAGGGGGAGGGTGCCGTGCCGAGGAGCGGGGGCGCACCGGCGGCGTCGCGGAAGCTCACCAGCCTGCCGCGCCGCTCGTCCCAGAGCTTGAGACGCACCATCCTGAAGCTCTGCCGCAGGGTCACCGGCGGCACGGCCGACAGCTCGGGAATCTCGCGGTGGCACCGCTCCAGGTTGTAGTTCGGGATCTTGGGGTCCAGGTGGTGGACGTGATGGAAACCCAGGTTGGCGGTGAGCCATTGCAGGAAACGCGGCAGTTGATAGTAGGAGCTTCCCTCCAGGGCCGAGCGCACGAAGTCCCAGCGCTCGCCGCTCTCCCAGTAGGAGCTGTCGAATTGGTGCTGGATGTAGAACATCCACATCGTCGCCAGCTCCGACAGATAGGCGACCGGCAGCTGGACGAGGAGGAACCGGCGCCAGCCGACCGCCGCGCAGAGCGCCGCCACCAGGGCCGCGATCCCCAGGTTGGTGAGGTACACGCTGCGCCGCTCGCACCGCCACGAGCGCGGGGCGGAATAGGGCACGCGCTGGACGAGAAAGAAGTAATAGATGGTACCGTAGCCAAAGAGCAGCAGCGGATTGCGGTAGAGCCGGTAACGCAAGCGCCCCCAGCGCGTGAGCTTCAGATACTCCACGACCGTCAACGTCATCAGGTAGCCCGAGCCGCGGCGGTCGAGGTCGCCGTAGTTGCCGTGATGGCGGCGGTGCAGGCGGTTCCAATGATGGAAGGGGATCAGCGTGAGGACGCCGAAGATCGTTCCCAGGACCTCGTTGGCGCGCCGTGAGCGCAGGAGCGAGCCGTGTCCGAGGTCGTGGGTGAGGACCGAGATCCGCATCAGGAACCCCGCCGCCACCGCCGCCCATAGCAGGGTCAGGCCATACGACACCTCCAGGCAGCGGAGCGCCAGCAGCCAGCTCACGACGAAGGGCACCACGCTCTCGGCCACCTGGCGGAGAGCCCTGCGATCGTCCGGTCTCTCGTACCGGCGGAGCCTGGCGAACAGCTCCGCGGTGCCGGCACCTGGTACGCTCGGTACGCTCGGTACGCTCGGAATGCTCGGGTCGCTCGGGATGCCTGGGAGGCTTGGGTCGCTCGGGATGCCTGGGATGCTCGGGGTGCCTGCGATGCTCGGAACGATGCCGGACCGGCTCATGGTGCTCCTCCTCGCCGGAGACGCCGGAGACGCGGGGCCGGCGGCGAGGGCCGCCGACGGTGCGACGCCCCTTTCGTTGCCGGCCGGTGACGCCTCCGTTCCGGGGTCTCTCCGGAGTCTCTTGAACGGAGCTGTCGAGCTCTTATTTTGAACTTCTATTATACATGGAAGCGATGCCCGAGATCCACCACCGCGGCTGCAACCTGTGCGAGGCCATGTGCGGCCTGGTGATGGAGCACGAGGGGCGGCGCGTGCTGTCCATCCGCGGCGATCCGGAGGACCCGCTGAGCCGCGGCTTCCTCTGCACCAAGGCGCGGGCGCTGGTCGAGGTGCGCGACGACCCCGACCGCCTGCGCCGGCCGCTGCGGCGCCGCGGCGGCGATTGGCAGGAGATCGGCTGGGACGAGGCGCTGGAGGAGGCGGCGGACCGGCTGCGCCAGGTGCAGGCGCGCCACGGGCGCGACGCCGTGGCCCTCTATATCGGCAACCCCACGGTCCACGACCACGGCGCGATGATCGGCGCGGGGCTGCTCTCGGCGAGCCTCGGGACCCGCAGCCATTTCTCCGCCACCTCGGTCGATCACCTGCCGCGCCTGGTGGTCTCGCGGCTGCTCTACGGCCACCAGGGGCTGCTGCCGGTGCCCGACCTGGCCCACACCGCCTGGCTGCTGATCGTGGGCGCCAACCCGGCGGCCTCGAACGGCAGCCTGATGTCGGCGCCGGGGGTGGGCCGCAGGCTGCGCGAGCTGCGGGCGCGCGGCGGCAAGGTGGTGGTGATCGATCCGCGGCGCACCGAGACCGCCGCGCTGGCCGACGAGCACCACTTCATCCGCCCGGGGACCGACGCGCTGCTCCTGCTCGCCATGCTGCACGTCATCCTCGGCGATGGGGCGGGCGCCGGGCTCCCGGGCGAGGGACTCGACGAGCTGCGCCGCATCGTCCGGCGCTTCCCGCCCGAGCGCGTGGCCGGCGCCACCGGCATCGCCGCCCAGGTGACCCGGCGGCTGGCGCGCGAGCTCGCGGCGGCGCCGAGCGCCGCGGCCTACGGGCGGGTGGGGGCGTGCACCCAGCGCTTCGGCGGCCTCACCACCTGGCTGCTCGATCTGCTGGCCGTGGTCACCGGCAACCTCGACCGCCGCGGCGGGCTGCTCTTCGCGCGGCCGGCGGTCGATCTGGTGCGCCTCGGCCGCCGCCTCGGCTTCGGCCGCGGCGAGCTGCGCGGCCGGACGCGGGTGCGCGGCCTGCCCTGCTTCGACGGCCAGCAGCCGGCCGCCGCGCTCGCCGAGGAGATGGACACGCCGGGCGCGGGCCAGATCCGCGCCCTGGTGACCCTGGCCGGCAACCCGGTGCTGTCGCTGCCGCACGGCACCCGCCTGGAGCGCGCCCTGCCGGGCCTCGACTGCATGGTGGCGATCGACTTCTATCTCAACGAGACCACGCGCTTTGCCGATCTCATCCTGCCGCCGGCGCATGCGCTGGAGCAGGACCACTACGACCTGGCCCTGCACCTGGTCGCCGTGCGCAACGTCGCCAGGTACTCGCCGCCCCTCTCGGCGCCGGAGCCGGACAGCCGGCGCGGCTGGGAGATCCTCCTCGGGCTCGCCGAGCGCCTCGCTCCGGGCGGCCCGCTCGGCAGCCTCGGGTGGAGTCTCCTGCGCCGCCTCACCCCCGCCCGGCTGCTCGACGTCGCCCTCCGCCTCGGCCCCTACGGCGACCGCTATCTCCCCTGGTCGCGCGGCCTGTCGCTCGCCCGGCTGCGCCGCGCGCCGCACGGCATCGACCTCGGGCCGCTGCTGCCCGGCCGCCTCGCGGCATCCCTGGCCGGCCGTCCCATCCCGCTCGTTCCGGCGCCGTTCGCCGCCGACCTCGACCGGCTGGAGGAGACGCTCGGCGCCGCGGCGCCGGCCGGCGGCCTCGTGCTCATCGGCCGCCGTCACATGCGCGACAACAACTCGTGGCTGCACAACGTCGCGCGCCTCACTGCCGGGCGCGAGCGCTGCACGCTGCTGATGCATCCGGACGACGCGGCGGCGCGCGGCGTGACCACCGGTCAGCGGGTGCGGTTGCGCTCGCGGACCGGCGCCGTGGAGGTCGCGGCCGAGGTCTCGGACCGCGTGATGCCGGGCGTGGTGAGCCTCCCCCACGGCTACGGCCATCACCGCGAGGGGGTGCGCCTGGCGCAGGCCCGGCGGCGGCCAGGGGTGAGCGTCAACGACGTGACCGACGAGACCCTGCTCGACGAGCTGACCGGCAACGCCAGCCTGAGCGGCGTGCCGGTCGAGGTCGAGGCCGGGACCCCGCTCCCAGGCTGAGGCCCGGCTACGCTCTGGTGGTGCGCCGTGCCGCATCGCCGGGCGCCCCCGCGAGGAGATGCTCGGCGAGCAGCCGGCTCACCTCGTCCGGCAGGTTCAGCGGCAGGAAGTGACCGCTGTCGAGCACCACCGCGCGCGCCCGCGGCAGGATTGCCGCGGCGCGCGTTGCGAACTCCTCCGGAATCGCGCCGTCGGTCCGGCCGTGCAGGATGAGCGTCGGGGCGGCGACCTCGGGGAGCCGGGCGGCGGTCCTGCCCAGGACCTCTTCGGGCTCGCCCCAGCGCAGCAGCCGCGCCAGGCGCCGGCCGCCGGCCAGCCCGCGGAAGGGCTCCATGAAGGCGGCGACCGCCGCGTCCGCCTCCGCGCCCGGCCGCTCGATCAGCGACCGCAGCCCGCCGTGGCGGGCGCGCCACACCACCGCCGCCGCCGCCAGGCCGCCGACCCCGCGCCGGCGCACCAGGCGGAAGAACCAGGGCGGCCGGAAGTCGGGGAAGATCGGCGGCGCCAGCAGCGCCAGGCCGAGCGTCCGCCGCGGCCAGCCGGCCGCGCAATGCACGGCCACGGTCGCGCCGGCGTCGTGCCCGACGACGTGCCAGGCGTCGATGCCCAACCCGTCCCGCAGCTCGTCGAGCGCGCCGGCGATCCACTCCGGATCGCTCCCCCGCGGCGCGGGCTGCGAGTCGCCGAAACCCGGCAGATCGACGGTCACGCAGGTGAAGCGGCCGGCCAGCCGCGGCACCACCAGGTCCCAGAGGCGCCCGCAGGTGGGGATGCCGTGCAGCAGGAGGACGGCCGGACCGCGGCCGGTCAGCCGGTGGGCCAGCGCCATGGTTGCTCTAGTGTCCCGCGGGACACTGGCCTCCACCGCCCGCGGCGACCGCGATGGATGGAATCGGGCGGCCGGCCGGGGGACAGGAGCGCTCCCTTTCGCGGCAGGGAAGCCTGTCCTAGTGCCCGGCCGCGGCCAGCTCCCGCGACCGCCGCCGGGGGGAGCGGAGCCAGCGCGCCGTGCGGCCGAGGAGCGACCAGGAGTCGATCCACAGGTGCACGCCGGCCAGGATGCCGCCAAAGAGCTGGATGGACAGCCAGCGGCTGGGCCGGTACTTGGAGTAGAGGGCGTTGATGGTGTACGAGAAGGCGGTGTAGACCTTCTGCGCCGGCATCACCCCCAGGCCCCAGCGGATCGGCCACTTGTAGATCGCCTCCTCGATGCTGTGGTTGAACACCTGGCCCATGCGCCGCACGTTGGTGTTGTAGATCCAACGCTGACCGCGCGTCAGGCTCCCCGCGGCGAAGGACGCGGCGACCATCTCCGCGGCGTCGCCGGCGTGGCGCATCGCGGCGGTCACGCCGTTGGCGGTGAGCGGGTCGGGCAGCGACGCCGCCTCGCCCAGGATGAGCCAGTTGGGACCGCAGGCCCGCTCGTAGACGTAGGAGTGGTACGAGGTGGCGCGGACCTCGAAGTCCGGCTCCACCGCGATCAGCGGCGGGAAGCGCTCGTAGCGTTCGAGCTGCTGGCGGAGGATGGTCTGCACCGAGGCGCCCTCGCGGCGCCGGTCGCGCACGAAGGCGGCCGGCATCACGCAGCCGATGCTCACCGTCTCCGGGCTGATCGGGATCTCCCAGGTCCAGGTCAGGTACTCGTCGCCGGCGGTGTCGGCATAGAACGTCGTGCCCTCGTTCGAGGGCGGCGACTGGAAGTAGGTCCAGAAGCAGACCTTCTCCCGGCCGTACTCGCGGCGCGGGATGTCGAAGCGGCGGGCGAAGAGGCGCGCGCCCCTGCCCGACCCGTCGAGGAACCAGGGTGCCTGGAGGCGGCGGCCGGAGGCGGTGGTGACCGCGGTCACCCGCTCGTCCTCCCCGGCCTCGATCTCCGCCACGCGGTCCCACAGGAACTCGGTGCCCAGCCCCTGCGCGAGGTCGAACAAACGCTGGTCCATCGCCGCGCGGTCGACGTGGAAGGTGACGGTGTTGAATTGCAGCGGCGGCTTCTCGAACCAGGGCTCGGGCTGCGCGGTGTAGGGGGGCCGGTCGGTGGCGACGATCTTGATGTTCTTCTTGTAGATCGCCACCCGGTCGGCGCGCATGCCCTCGCACGACACGTCGAGCTGGGCGAGGAGGCCCGGCGCCGACCAGTCGAGCGACTCGCCGACGCGGTTGTGGGGGAACGGATCCGGCTCGATGCAGACGACCGACAGGCCGCGGCGGCGCAGGCAGATCGCGGCGGCCAGGCCGGCGATGCCGCCGCCCACCACCACCACGTCGTGGGCCGCGGACGGCTGGCCGCTGGCGGCCGCGGCGGTGCCCGAGGCGGCGGCCGGCGTCCCGCCCCCGGCCCGGACCTGGTCAGCTGAGCTCGGCTCGCTCATGACTCTCCCCTTCCGGCAGCGCCATCATCTGCTCGAGCCGCTCGAGCCGATCCCGCCGGCCGCGGCGGCGCAGCGGCGCGCTCACCCGGTGGAGGTGGCCGACCACCTCGCGGAAGGCCTGGATGACCCCGGTCTCGTGGTAGGCGCAGCCGTGGTCGTGGCAGAACTGGCGCACGATGCTCCGCAGCTCTCCCAGCCGGTGACGCGCCATGGCCGGGAAGAGATGGTGCTCGATCTGGTAGTTGAGGCCGCCGTAGAGGAAATCGACCAGCGGTCCGGGCCGGACGTTGCGCGAGGTCATCACCTGCTGCTCGACGAAGCCGGTCAGCGCGCCGCGCTCCAGCAGCGGCATGCCCTTGTGGTTGGGCGCGAACACCGAGCCGCTGTAGATCCCGGAGACCGCCTGGCTGGCGGCGATGAAGGCCAGGGCCGGCCACAGGTCGAGCAGGCCGAAAACCAGCCCGCAGTACAGGCTGTAGTGCGCGACGAGCAGGCTCCATTCCAGCCACGGCCGCCGGTTGCGGTTCTGCGCCAGCCAGGCCATGGAGCCGCCGCGCAGGCTGAAGGTCTGGAGCAGCAGCAGCGGAAAGAAGTACAGCGCCTGATGGCGGACGATCATGCGGCAGGGCCACCGCTTGCTGAGCGCCTGCTCCTCGGAGAACGCCAGCACCGGGAAATCGATGTCGGGGTCGGTGTCGAGCTGGTTGGGGCTGGCGTGGTGCCGGTTGTGCTTGTCCATCCACCAGCTGAAGCTGAGGCCGACCAGGAGGTTGGCGCAGATGAAGCCGACCGCGTTGTTGGCGGCGGTCGAGCGGAAGATCTGGCGGTGCCCGGCGTCGTGCATCAGGAACCCGACCTGTGCGTAGAGCACGCCGAGCAGGGCGCCGTTGGCGAGCTGGAAGAGGACCCCCTTGCCCAGGAACAGCAGCGCGCCGCACAGGGCCAGGCCCAGGCCGGTGGTGATGAAGCGCCAGAGGTAGGCGTGAGGCTGCTTCTCGAGCAGTCCGGCGCGCGACACGAGCCCCTTGAGCCGGGCGTAGTCGGCGGCGCCGCTCCGGCCGGTGGCCGGCGCGGGAGCGGCATCGGTCGCGGGCAGCAGGAAGGGTGAGAACGGCTCGTCCAGGGTGGCGGCGCCACTGGCGGACAGGCCGGCTCCAGACGGGACTGAAAGGCCGGTGATGGGCATCGAGGTTCCTTATAGTTCTTGCCTAACTCTAGGCCGAGCAGGCGTCAAAAGACAAGGGCCCTCCGGCTTCCGGCGGCTCCTGGGAGACTCGCGGTGATTCCAGTGACAGCAGCTGCGGTATGGACATCAATCCGAAGGGCTCAAGTTGCAACTCTGATGCAGGGTGTACGTGTACCGAGGTGTCGTTGCAGGTCGCGGATGACCCGTTGGCTGCATCCCGCTGAGCGGGGAGAGGCCCATCTTATGCCAAGACGGCCAGGCCGTCGGTAGTTGGGTAGGGCACCACGACCGCGCAAGGTTCCGGCGCCGCGGCGGCACGAGGCTTGCGAGCGCGCGCAGGCAGGGCTTCATGGTGGGCCCGCGAAAGGAGGCGGAACGTGCCAGAGAAAGAGACCGTCGAGCGGGCGCGGCGCGACAAGCGCGAGGGCAAGTCGGCCAGCACCCAGGCGGGGGAGTTCGTGCGCGAGGAGATGGATCACATCCGCGAGGGCAAGCACGGCGCGCGCTCGACCAAGCAGGCGATCGCCATCGGCCTGTCGAAGGCCCGCCGCGCCGGGGTGGACCTGCCGCCGCCGAAGGCGGGCAGCGCCTCGGAGGAGACGCGGCGCGCCGCCCAGCGCGACCGGCAGAAGGGGCGCGCCGCCGGCACCGCCAAGCCGTCGCCGAAGCGCTCGCGCGCCACCAGCGCCGCGCTCAAGCGCGAGGGGAGCGAGGCGGCGTCCCCGGCCGCGCTCTCCCGCCAGGCCCGCTCCGCCGCCAGCAAGCGCCCGGCCGCGGCGCGCTCCGCCGCGGCGCAGAAAGCGGGGCGCACCAAGGGAGCGGCCGGCCGCTCGGCGGCGGCGAAGAAGGCCGCTCGCACCCGCGCCCAGGAGTCCTGAGCCGGTGACGCTGCGCTGGCCGCGGACCCTGGCCCCGCTGCTGTCGCCGGGGGCCGCCGCGGCTCACCCGGCGAGCGACCGCGCCAATCCCCAGGGCACCCTGGCAAGCGTCGCCGGCACCTCCGCGTTGCCCGGGCCGTAGGCCGCTCCGACCCGGCGGACGGCGCGCGCGGCGCCGGCCGGCCGCCCGGCC
>JASLEW010000290.1 GCA_030150965.1 Thermoanaerobaculia bacterium
TGCCCTTGGCGGACGGAGCCGCGGGCGCGCCAAGGGACCGGTGGGCCGCGATCACCCGCGCCGGGGCGGCCGGCGGCAGCGCGATGCTCTCGTGCTCGTGGATCGGCTGGCGCTCGTTGTTGTCCTCGGGGCTCTGCCGGCGGTGCTCGGCGGTCAGCGCCTGCGATGCCTCGTCGGCCTTGAAGCGGCGGAACAGCGCCGCCTCCCGCGCCGCCTGCTCCGCATGGCCCAGCGCGCGGTGGCAGAGCATCGCCGTGTAGTGCATCTGCACGTCCTCGGGATCGACCCTGCACACCCGGTCGAGCACCTTCAGCGCCTCGGCGTAGCGGCGCGACAGGAACAGCACCCGCGCCTCCTGGTTGAGCACCACCCGGTCGCGCGGGTACTGCGCCTCGACCCGCGCCAGCGCCGCCAGCGCCGCCGCGTAGTCCCCCGCCTCCTTGTCGATCATCGCCTTGAAGAACAGGCCCCGGCCGAGCCGCGGGTCGATGGCCAGCGCCCGGGCGAGGAACGGCCGGGCAGCGTCGATCTCGCCCTCGTTGATCAGCGCGCGCGCCACGTTCACCCAGCCGTCCGCATAGCCCGGCTCCGCCTCGGTGACCCGGCGGAAGGCGTACTCCGCCCCCTTGAGGTCGCCCTGCAGCAGCAGCCCGATCCCCCAATCGTTCCAGCGCTCGCGGTCGGCCTTGCGCACCACCGGCTGCCAGGCCGGCGTGCCGTTGGCGCCGGCGCCGCCAGCCCCGCCATTCCCGCCGTTCCCGCCGTTCCCGCCGTTCCCGCCAACATCGCCGGCCCTGGCGCCTCCGCCACCGCCGCCCGCTCCGGCGCCACCGCTCCCTGCGCCCCGGGCCAGCGGCAGCACGGCCCTGGCCTCGGCCACGGTGACGATCGGCAGCTGCGGGATCTCGCCGCGGATCTCGCCCGACACGTCGGCCGGGATGTTGGCGCGGGTGAAGGTGTATTCGAGGCTGTTGTGCTCCTTGTCGAGCAGCGCCGCCGGCTGCCCGGGCTTGGGCTTGCCGGCATAGGCGAACCGCGTGTAGTAGTGCGAGAACTTGCGGTAGTTGAGGCGCGCCGAAAACGTGATCGGTCCCCTGGCGTCCGCCGGGATGTGCACGCGGAAGTGCGCCGTGTCCGCCGCTCCCGGCGGGATCAGCCGCACGTAGAGCACGCTCCGCGCCTGCCAGGCGTTGCGCTTGTCGATCATGTTGCCGGCGCCGTCGAGCTGATACGAACGGTAGAAGTGCGCCCCGGGCTCGACCGCGCCGCGCCCGCCGTCCTCGACCGCGCCGCTCCAGTAGACCACCCGCCCGGTGGCGTCGCGCCCCGCGAGCTCCAGCCAGACGTCGAAGGCGTCCACCGTGCCTCCGGGGAAGAAGTGGCCGATGGTGCGCGTCCGCACCACCACGTCGACGCGCACCGTCGAGCCCGGCCGCGGCGGCGCATCGACCGCCGCCCGGCCGCCCGGCCACACCACGTCGAGCGGCGCCGCCAGGCGTCCCACCTCGCGCACGTCCCGGATGGTGGCCGGCCCCGCCGCCAGCGCCTCCTCCCCCACCGCGAAGGTCGAGGCCAGCTGCGGCGCCGCGTCGGCCGGCTTCACCTGCCCGGCACGCCGCACCATCGGCGCGCCCCCGCTCGCCTCGTCCTCCGGCGCCACGGCGAAGATGTCCACGGTGACGAAGCCCGACTTCAGGAACTTCTCCACCGTCTCCAGCTGCTCCCGGTCGTGATTGACGAACGGCAGCGCGGTGTTGGCCGCGGGAAAGCGGTGCGAGTGGACCTTGCCGTCGCGATTGCCGGGGTCCTGCGAGTCCACCAGCGGCATGTGGCAGCCGGCGCAGGTCTTCGACTCCTTCGGGTAGTAGAACGACCGCGCCCCCTGGCCCGAGACGCCGCTCGCCTGCCAGGCGTCGTAGTCGTTGAAGCCGCGGAACCAGCGGTACGAGTTGACCGGCACGTCGAGGTGCACCTTGTGGCAGCCGGAGCAGAACTCGGCGCTGTCGGCGCGCATGAACGGCTTCATGAACGTCTGGCGGTGCGGCCCGGGATCGAGATAGGTGAGGAAGTGGTTCACCGTGCGCAGCACCGGGTTCCTGCTCGATGCCAGCTCGTGCAGCGGCGGGTAGGCGACGGTGACGTCGCCGTTGCCCATGGTGCTGGCCACGTGGGTGATGGCGTGGCAGGAGGTGCAGGCCAGGCCCGCCCGCGCCTGCGGCGTGTCCACCTGCTCGCGGATCGGCCGCTCGAAGCGGCCGTTGAAGAACACCGCGTGATCGTGGCAGCCGGCGCACCACTTGCTCGGCCGGGTGCCGATCACGTCCTGCATGTACTCGATCGACTTGCGGTAGAACTGGTTGTTGAACGACGCGAAGTGATGCGCCGAGCTGCGCCACTGGCGGTAGATGTCCTGGTGGCACTCGCCGCAGGTCTCCGATTCCATGAAGAAGTTCGACGGGATGATGCCGCCGACGTTGGTCCTGGCCGACGAGGGGAAGAAGGGCGACCGCGGCCCGCCCCCCTCGCCGTCCATCGACACCGGCGCGGTGTCGGGATTGACGATGCGCAGCGCCGGATCGGGGTGGGTGTGGCGCCAGGCGATCGCCGCGGCGGGCACCACCGCCAACACCGCCACCGCGGCCAGGCTGGCGCGCCACAGACGGCGCGCGCCGCCGCCGCCGGCGGCGGCCGGCAGCGCCCCGCCCCCTGCGCTCCCTGCGCTCCCTACGATCACCGCCGCCGCCTCATCCCGGCGGGCCGGGCACGCCAGGCGCCGCAGCCAGGCCAGGCCGGCGAGCGTCGCCAGCGCCGCCGCCACGATGTGGCTCCACAGCAGCCACCGGTGCGGCGTGGTGTTGCCGGCCACCGCCAGCGCTCCGCCGAGCACCGCGGCCACCACCAGCAGGCCGGTCGCGCCGCCGCCGCTCCCCGCCAGCACGCCGCCGCGCCGCCGCAGCAGCAGGACGAGCCCCACCAGGGCCAGGCCGAGCGCCAGGTGCAGCACCGCGTTGCCCATGTAGAAGACCGTCGGCGAGGGCAGCGCCGTGATGTAGGCCGTGTTGACCAGCAGCGCCAGCCAACAGAGCGCCGCCGGCCGCTTCCACCGGTCGCTCATCTCCAACTCCTCGTCGAGCTCAGCGTCCCGTCCCCGCGCGTCCCGCCCCCGCGCCGGCCGTCACGCCGCCGTTCGTCCCCGGCGGGGCGGCGCCCGCCGCGCCGGCCGTGGCCTCCCCCGGCGCCAGCGGGCGCATCAGCCGCAGCGCGGGGCGCCGGTTGTACGTCTCCCGCCAGCGGCGGTGCTCCGCGTCGTCCGGGAAGTGCTCGGCGGCCGGATAGGGATAGGCCGACATGGCGTGGAACGGCAGCGGCTCGACGCTCTGCGAGAAGGCGGTGTTGGCGTCGGCATCCTTCGCCCAGCCGTCCACGTCGAGCAGGAAGTCGCGCCGCCAGCCGGCGGGCAGCGGCGGCAGCGCGCCGCCGCCGAAGCGCAGCCGCACCTCGTCGCCGGAGCCCAGGATCGCCAGCTGATCGTCCACCCGGTCGAGCAGCGGCCGCACGTCGCCGTAACGGGTGTAGAGCCCGGGGGTCGGGTTCCACGACGACACCGCCATCCACCGGTTGTAGTCGAACTCCTCCGGCTGCCGCCGCGCCGGATCGATCACCGGCCGCGAGAAGCCGCGGAAGCGCAGCTCGGCCGCGGCCATCGGCAGCGGCGTCAGCCGCACCGGTGGCGGCGCGCTGCTCTCGCCGAGGAAGATCTCGTCCCAGTAGACGCAGAGGTTGGTGACGATGCGCACCTCGCGCGAGGCGCTCGGGAACTTGCCGGTCAGGTCGACGGCGATGGTCTTCGGCTTGCCGGCCGGGATCCCCATGTCGGCCACCGCCACCTGCCAGCGTCCGGCGGCGTCGCGCACCTCCAGGCGCGGCAGCATCAGCCCGTCCGCGCTCTCCTGCGACGCGGCGCGGAAGGTGCTGCCGTCCGCCCAGTCCACCCAGCCGGAGAGCAGCAGCACGGCCCGGTTGGCCGGCGCCGCGCCGCGGCCGAAGTCCAGCTCCAGGGTGTGCGTCTCGGCCACCCCGGAGAGCGTGTGGCGGAATCCCTCGGCATACACCCCGTCGCGCGCCAGGAGCGCCGGCAGCACGTTCCGCCCGCTGCCGTCCACCGCCCGCACCGGCCGCACCCGCCGCTCGACGCCATAGAGGCGGAACTCGGGGAAGGGCGGGCTCTTGAACTTCTCGTTGGTGAACACCTCGACCGCCGCCGGGTGGTCCACCGCCAGCAGCCGCACCCGGTCGAGGTAGCTCACCTCGCGCAGCTCCTCGGTGATGCGCACCTCGTAGGCTGGGCCCGGCGCGGACGCTGCCGGCGGCGCCGGCGCCGCCGGAGCGAGGGGAGCCGGCGCCAGGTCGCCCCCCAGGAGCGCCGGGCCGGCGTCCGGGCGCCGC
>JASLEW010000190.1 GCA_030150965.1 Thermoanaerobaculia bacterium
CCCGCCGCGGCGCCGGCCGGCCGCACCAGGCAGCGCACCGCCGCGCCGCGGGCGAGCAGCGCCCGCGCCAGATGAGCGCCGACGAAGCCGGTGGCACCGGTGACCAGGGCTCTCATCCGCGCTCGACCTCGACGTTGGACCGGAAGACCAGGAGGGTCAGCCCATCAGGTTCCAGGCGGCGAGGCGCATCATGTCGCGCGGGCTGTGCCGCGCCCCGGCGACGACCGAGGCCTCGAAGCCGGAGTGCATGGCGCAGTTCTGGCAGAGGCTGTCCTGCCGCGACTCCCAGTAGTCCCAGTCGGTCTCGTTCCAGAACTCCTCGAACGTCGGGCTGAACTTCTTGCCGATCAGGTAGCAGGGCCCCTTCCAGCCGTTGGGGGTGAAGGTGACGGTGCTCCACGGCGAGCAGGCGTACTCGCGCATGCCGGCGGCGAACTCCAGGAACATCGGCGTCGAGTGGAAGCGGTACTTCTTCGACAGGCCGAGCAGGCGCTTGAACTTCTCCTGGATCTCGCCGCGCACCAGGAAGATGTCGCGCTTGACCGATTCGTAGTGATAGCCGGGCGAGACCAGGATGCCGTCCACGCCGATGCCGGTCAGCAGGTCGAACAGCTCGCGCACCTCCTCGACGTCGGTCTCCTTGAACACCGTGGTGTTGGTGATGACGTCGTAGCCGCGGCGCTTGCCCTCCCGGATCATCTCGATCGCCTTGTCGAACACCCCCTGGCGGGCGCAGACCATGTCGTGGGTCTCGCGCATGCCGTCGAGGTGGACGTTGATGGTCAGGCGCTTGTGCGGCGGGACGACGCCGAAAACCTTGTCGTCGAGCAGCAGGGCGTTGGTGCAGAGGTAGATGTGGCGCCGCCGCTCGATGATGCCGGAGATCAGCTGCGGCAGCTCGGGATACACCGTCGGCTCGCCGCCGCAGATCGACACCGCCGGCGCGCCGCTGTCGTCCACCGCCTTGAGGCAGGCGGCCAGCGGCAGCCGGTCCTTGAGCTTGCCGGTGTGGCGCTCGACCGCGCAGCCGAGGCAGGCGAGGTTGCAGGTGTACAGCGGCTCCAGCATCAGGACGTAGGGGTAGCGCCGGTTGCCAGCGAGCGCATTGCGCACCTGGTGGCGGATCATGTCGGTGGTGATGTGGGCACGGAATCTCATCGAACCGCTCCTTCGACCGCGGCGGTGCGGGCTGCCACCGCCGGCGGATCGGCATGCAGGACGTGGTGCGGCAGCACTTCGCCGCGCAGGCGCCGGGCCTCGGCGAGCGCCATCAGCGGAAAGTAGACCGCATAGAGGTGGTAACGCAGGTAGAACACGCGCGGAAAGCCGGTGGCCGTCCACGGCTCGTCGCGCCAGGAGCCGTCCGCGCGCTGGGTGCGCAGCAGGTAGCCGATGCCGCGCTCGGCCGCCGGCGTGGCGGCGGCGCCGGCGGCGAACAGCGCCATCAGCGCCCAGGCGGTCTGGGCGGCGGTCGAGGGGCCGATGCCCTTCTGCGCCGGATCGTCGTAGGAGGCCGGCGATTCGCCCCAGCCGCCGTCGGGATTCTGGTGGGCGAGCAGCCAGTCCGCCGCCCGCCGCATGGCCGCCTCGCCTCCCGGCGCGTGCGGCGCGCGGGCCAGGGCGCGCAGCGCCAGCCAGGTGCCGTAGATGTAGTTGCAGCCCCACCGCCCGTACCAGCTGCCGTCCGCCTCCTGCTGGCCGCGCAGGAAGGCGAGGGCGTGCGCCACCGGCGGCGACTCCGGCGCCAGCCCGCAGCGGCAGAGCGAATCGATCACCCGCGCGGTGACGTCGGCGGTGCTCGGGTCGAGCAGCGCGTTGTGGTCGGCGAACGGCACGTGGGTGAGGATCTCCCGGTCGCAGGCGCGGTCGAAGGCGCCCCAGCCGCCGTCCTCGTTCTGCATGCCGAGCAGCCAGGCGAGGCCGCGCCGGGCGGCGGGCTCGGCGGTGGCGCCGGGCAGCCCGGAGAGCGCGGTGAGCACCTCGGCGGTGTCGTCGCAGTCCGGGTAGAAGGCGTTGCGGTACTCGAAGCACCAGCCGCCGGGCGGAACGCCGGGCGCGTTGACGCTCCAGTCGCCCACCCGGCGGATCTCGCGCTCGACCAGCCACCGCTTGGCCGCCAGCAGCGCCGGCTCCTCCGGATCGAGGCCGGAATCGTTCAACCCATGGAGCGCCAGCGCCGTGTCCCAGACCGAGGAGAAGCAGGGCTGGAGGCGCAGGGCGCCGTCCTCGTCCTCGATCTCCAGCCGCTCCAGCTCGTGGACCTGCGCGCGCACCAGCGGGTGGTCCTGGTCGTAGCCCAGGCAGCAGAGCGCGAAGATGGTGTTGACGATCGGCGGGAAGATCGCCCCCAGGCCGTCGCTGTCCTCCAGCCGCTCGACGATCCACGCCTCGGCCCGCGCCAGCGCGCGCCGCCGGAACGGCCGCAGGCCCATCTGCTCGGCGCCCTTGAGACCGGCGTCGAGCAGGTGGAAGACGGCGCGCCAGAAGCCCGAGGCGCCGCCCAGGACGCGGATCTGGCTGGGATCGAGCCGGCGGCGGCTGGCCGGCGGCACGATCAGCTCGGCGATCCCATGCTCGGCGGCCAGCGGCCGGAGCGGCCGCAGCGCCCACACCACCGACAGGGGGACCACGATGGCGCGCGACCAGGACGACATGGCGTAGAGATTGAAGTAGAACCAGCGTGGCAGCAGCACCATCTCGGGAGGCACCGCCGGGCACCGCCGCCAGTCGTACTGGCCGCAGATCGCCAGGTAGAGCTTGGTGAAGCTGTTGCAGGCGTCGATGCCGCCCAGGTCGCGGATGGTGCGGCGGGCGCGCAGCATGTGAGCCGCGTCGGGATCGTCGCCCGCCATCTTGAGGACCAGGTAGCCCTTGACCGACGCGCTGACCTCGGGCGGGCCGCCGGGATAGATCGCCCACCCGCCTCCCGGCAGCTGCCTGCCGCGCACGTAGCGCGCCGCGGCGGCCACGCGCGGGTCGGCGCCCCGCCCCAGGAAGTGGAACAGCAGCACGTACTCGGTCTCGAGGATGGTGTCGCCTTCGAGCTCGCCGCACCAATGCCCGTCCTCGGCCTGGTGCTCCAGCAGCCAGCGCTGGGCGGCGGCGAGGGCGCTCGCCACCCCCAGGCGGCGGGCGCTGCGGCGTCCGGCGTCGATGCGGCTCACCGCCGCTTCGCCGGCGGGCGGACGAGAGGAGATCGGGTCTGGAATGTTCATGGCCATAGCTGTGCTGAGGGCCGACAGGTCCTATTCCGGCAACAGCCCCCTCCAGTAAAGCGCAAAATGCGCGCCATTCCGATCATGCCGACGGCACTGCTGGCGCTGATCGCGCCGATCGTGCGGGAGAGTGCCCGGCCGGAGGTGTCTCCCGGCGGCGGGGCGCGGCAGCGCGCCGCGGAGCCAGGGACCGCCGGGGCCGGCGAAACTATGAGGTGGCGGTGGCGCCGCGGATGGTTCGCTCCCTCCCTTGCCTCGCGGCGCCGGGGTACCCCTCAGGGGGACGGGGTACCCGGCCGGCCGCGTTGGCGGGAGTATACACCGTATAGGCCGGCCGCCGCAGCCGCGGAATCATCGCCCGAGGAGGGCGCGGATGGCGGCCATGTCGAGGTGGCGGCGGAAGTGGGCGGCCAGGCGGTCGAGCGGGTCGGCCGCGCCGGCGCCCGCCGCCTGCGGCGGCGCGGGGGGCAGCCCGGCCAGCGTCCGCAGGTGATGGAGCAGGAGGCCGGCCGCCGCCGGCGCATCGAAGATCCCGTGCAGGTAGGTGCCGAGGATGCGCCCGTCCGGGCTCGCCGCGCCGTCGTCGCGGTCCTCCGCGTCGCCCAGCCGGCGAAGGCGCAGGAGGGGCCTGACGCCAGGGCCGCGCCGCGTCTCCCCGAGGTGGATCTCGTAGCCCTCGGCCTCCGCGTCCTCGGCCGCTGGCGCCGGAGCAAGGATGCCCCGGTGGAAGCGGGCGGTGGCCTGGCGGGTCACCTTGACCGGCGCCATCACCGTCTCGACGTCGAGCAGGCCCAGGCCACGCGCGGCGGCGGCGGCGCTCTCGACGCCCAGCGGGTCGGCGATGGTCCTGCCGAGCATCTGGAAGCCGCCGCAGATCCCCAGCACCGGCCGGCCGGCGGCGGCGTGCTCGCGGACCGCCTCCTCGAAGCCGGCGCGCCGCAGCCAGTCGAGGTCGGAGAGGGTGCTCTTGGAGCCCGGCAGCACGAGCACGTCGGCGCCGGCCGCGTCGCCGGGACGCGCCAGGTAGATGAGGTCCACGTCGGGCCGCGCCCGCAGCGGCGTGAAGTCGGTGTAGTTCGCCAGATAGGGGAAGGGGACCACGCCGATCCGCAGCCGCGTGCGGTCCGCGCCGTCCGCGCCGCCCTCGCCGCTGCCGCTGAGGAACGAGCGCGGCAGCTCGGCGAGCGCGACGCCGTCCTCCTCGTCGACGCCGTGCGCGGGCAGGTACGGGATCACGCCGAGGCAGGGCTGGCCCGCGCGCTCCTCCAGCCAGCGCACGCCCGGGGTGAAGAGGTCCGGGTCGCCGCGGAACCGGTTGACCACGAAGCCGCCGAAGCGCGCCCGCTCGTGCGGCTCCAGCAGCCCGTAGGTGCCGAGCAGCGAGGCGAACACGCCGCCGCGGTCGATGTCGGCGACCAGGATGCAGCGTGCGTCCGCCACCTCGGCCATGCTGAGATTCACCATGTCCACCGCCTTCAGGTTCATCTCGACCGGCGATCCGGCCCCCTCCAGGACGATCGCCTCGTGCCGCGAGGCCAGGCGCTCGTAAGCCGCATGGATGGCCGCCGCCAGCCCGGCCTTCTGCGCGTAGAGCTCGGCCCCGGAGAGGGTGCCCAGGACCTTCCCCAGGAGCACCACCTGCGAAGCCGTGTCGGACGTCGGCTTGAGCAGCAGCGGGTTCATGTCGACGTGCGCCGGCGTCCCCGCGGCCCGCGCCTGCACCGCCTGCGCCCGGCCGATCTCACCGCCGCCAGGGGTGGCGAAGGAGTTGAGCGACATGTTCTGCGCCTTGAAGGGCGCCACGTCCCAGCCGTCCTGGCGCAGGATGCGGCAGAGCGCCGCGGCGGTGAGCGACTTGCCCACGTGCGAGGCCGTCCCCAGCACCATCAACGCCCGCGCCCGCGGCCGTGCGCTCACCTGGTCCTATCCCTCCTTCGACGCTGCCGCCCGCACCATAGCAAACGGGATCGCCGGTGGTGCTAGGCTCCCCTCCGTGATCCCCTCGCGTCGTGAGCCCGCGGGTGCCGCGGAGCGCTGCCGCGGCTTCCGTTGCCGCGCCGCCGCTGCCTTGGCGTGCTTCCTTCTCCAGCTTCTGGTCTGCGGGCTCGCGCCCGGCGCCCGCGGTAGCGGCGGGGTTGGCCGCGTCGGCCTCGGTGCTGGGAAACGTGGCGCGGTTGGCGGTGCTGGCGATGGGTCTGCCAGCGTCGCCCGGCCGCAGGTCTCCTCGGGCGCCGCGCCCGCGGCGCGCTCCGCCCCGCCTCACGCCGGCGTGGAGGATCCGCCGGCGCTGCTGCTGACCGGCGCCCGCGTGCTCGACGAGAGCGGCGAGCGCCTGGTCGCCGGCCGCGACGTGCTGATCGCGGGCGGCCGCATCGTGGCGGTCGGGCCGGCCGGGACGCTGTCCCTGCCCCTTGCCGCTCCCGGCGCCGCCCCAAGCCGCGGTGCCGGTGTCGCCGAGGCTGGCGGCGCCGGCGGGGGTGCCTCCGGCGCCGCCGTGCCGCCGCGGCGCCTGGACCTCGCCGGCCTCGTGCTGCTGCCCGGGCTGATCGATCTCCACACCCACCTGCTGCTCCACCCCTACGACGAGACGCCGTGGAACGACCAGGTGCTCAAGGAGTCGCTGGAGCTGCGCACCATCCGCGCGGTGACCGCGGCGCGCGCCACCCTGGCGGCCGGCTTCACCACGGTGCGGGAGCTGGGCACCGAGGGCGCCGGCTTCGCCGACGTGGCGCTGCGCGACGCGGTGGCGATGCGCCTGGTGCCGGGGCCGCGCATCTTCGCCGCGACGCGGGCGATCGTCGCCAGCGGCGCCTACGGTCCGGAGGGGTTCGACCCGCGCTGGGACGTGCCGAAGGGGGCGCAGGTGGCCGACGGCGCCGACGGGGTGCGCCATGCGGTGCGCGAGCAGATCGCCGCAGGGGCCGACTGGATCAAGCTCTACGCCGACTACGCGCGGCGCCCCGGCGCGCCGGCGACCCCGACCTTCTCCGTCGCCGAGCTGGCCGCCGCGGTGGACGAGGCGCGCAGCGCCGGCCTGCCGGTGGCGGTGCACGCCCACACCGCCGAGGGCATCCGCCGCGCGGTCGAGGCCGGCGTGACCACCATCGAGCACGGCACCGCCGCCACGCCGGAGGTGCTGGCGCTGATGAAGCAGCACGGCACCGTCCTCTGCCCGACCCTGGCGGCGGTCGAGGCGATCGCCCGCTACGCCGGCTGGCGCCCGGGTGAGCCCGAGCCGCCGCGCGTGCGCCAGTCGCGCGAGACCTTCGCCCAGGCCCTGGCGGCCGGCGTCACCATCGCCAACGGCAGCGACGCGGGGGTCTTCGCCCACGGCGACAACGCCCGCGAGATCGAGCTCCTGGTGGCCTACGGCATGACGCCGCGCGCCGCCCTGCGCGCCGCCACCGCCACCGCCGCCGCCGTCCTCGGCCGCGCCGGCGACCTGGGCCGCATCGCCCCCGGCTACCTCGCCGACCTGGTGGCGGTCGGGAACGACCCCCTGTCCGACATCGGCGCCCTGCGCCACCCGGTGCTGGTCATCAAGGACGGCCGGGTCGAGGTGGACCGCCGGCCGGCCGCGGGCACGCTGGAGGGAGGAAAGGTTTCCTTTCCACGGCCTGATAGGTCAGCGAGCTCGCACCGGTAACTGGACCGTCTCCGCGGCGGAGCGAAGCCATTCCGCCGGTGGAGATCGACGACTCGCCGCTATCGGCCGGTTCCAAGCTGGTCGAGGAACCGGTTCCCGGCTACGGTAAACCGCTGCTCGGAACGCTTGCCGCGCTGGATCCGCTGGTGCCGCCGGCTCCAGCCGCCCCGACGCGGCTCCAGACCAGCGGCTCGAACTTGCGGAAATCCAGGAGGTGGGTCACGCGGCCGGCGTCGTCGGCGACGAAGATCCACTCGCCCAGGCTTCCCGAGAGCACGAAGGCGTTGGGCGCCAGGGGGATGAGGGGCTTGAGCTGGCGCGGATCGCGCCCGCCGTAGAGCCTGCCGCCGCGCAGCTCGACGGTGAAGGTCCAGCCGTTGGGCTGGAGGCGGTAGGTGCCGGCGTAGGACGGCCAGGTGGCGCTCGACACCTCCTGGGCGGGAGGGTCTTGGGTCACCACCGAGGTCTGCGCGGCCACCATCCGCCAGCCGCCGGCCAGGCGGCGGTACGTGTTGGTCATCCGGTACTTCGTCGTCAGCCGCTGGCCGAAGACCGACTCCCACTCGTCGGCCAGGTAGCGCACCACGGCGCAGCCCTCGTACTCGGCCACGGTGAGCTCCCTGACCGTGATGCCGCCCTTGAGGCCCGGCGGCAGCGCCCGCAGCTCGTCGAGGAACCGGCGCTTGTCGGTCACCTCGCCCTCTTCCGAGGTCACCACGCAGCTGGGGTCCATCACCCGGTCCCACACCGCCTTGTCGCCGACGGCGAGCGCGTCCATCAGCGCCTGCTCGGTGGTCTGGAACCAGCGCACCGTCTCCGGCGCCGGACCTTCCGCCGGCGCCGCGCCCGCCGTGCCGGCCACTCCCGCCGCGCCCGCCACTCCCGCCGCCGCTCGGATCATGGGCCAGAAGGGCCGAACGCACGTTTGCCTCGAACGCGGCCGCTCGCTCGCCGAGCACCCGGCGCGAGCAAACCGAA
>JASLEW010000196.1 GCA_030150965.1 Thermoanaerobaculia bacterium
CGGCCCGGCGCTCTATTGCAGCGGCACGGTCATGGTGCAGGCGGTGCTCGGCGACTCCACGCTGCGCGACCTGGTGCGCCTGGTGCCCCTGGTGGTGCTGGTGCTGGGATCGCTGATGGTCCTCATCTTCCGCCATCCGGCGCCGCCCCTGGCGTCGCTGACCGAGGTCGGGATCAGCCTCGTCTGGACGGTCGGCGTGATGGGCCTGCGCCACGAGTCGGTCTTCGTCACCACCCTGATCCTGCCGGTGATCCTCATCGTCATCGGCGCCACCGACGACGTCTACGCGCTGACGCGCTGCTTCGTCGAGCTGCGCCGCGCCCCCTGGCGGCCGGTCTCCGAGGTGGCGATCGAAACCTTTTCGCTGGTGGCCGCGCCGATCCGCATGACCGCCACCGCCACCGTGGCGGGCCTGCTGTCGAGCGCCGTCATCGGTCTCGGCCCGCAGCGCGTGTTCGGCGTCTACGGCGCGCTCTCGGTCCTCTTCTCGACCGTCTTCACCTTCACCCTGCTGCCCGCGCTCCTGGTGCTGATCAACCCCCGCCCGCGCCCCGGCCCCACCCCGTTCACCCGCCACGTGCAGCGCGGCCTGGAGCGCCTGCTGCGCGGCCTGCAGGCGGTCGGCCGGCGGCGCATCGGCATCGCGGCGGCGGCGCTGGCGGCGGCGGCGCTGGCCCTCGCCGCGGCGCGGCTCAGGATCGAGGACAGCTGGGTGCGCAACCTGCCGCCCGGCAGCGCCACGGTGCGCGGCGACCGCGCCATCAACCGCCTGCTCGCCGGCACCAACACCGTCGACCTGCTGCTCGACAGCGGCCGGCCGCAGGGCTTCCTCGCTCCCGAGATGCTGATGGCGCTGGGCGGCGTGGAGCGGGATCTGGCGGCGAGCCCGCTGGTGGGCGCGGTGGCCGGCGCCTATGGCGACCTGGTGCGGGTCAATGCCGCGCTGGCGGCGACCGACTTCCGCACCTACCGCGGCCGCCTGGAGCGCGGCGAGCGCCGGTTGAGCGGCGGCGAGATCGAGCAGGCGCAGATGCTGCTCGCCGCGGCCGGCCAGTCGCAGATCCTCACCCACCTGGACGCCGAGGGGCGCACGGCCCGCATGACCGTCTTCCTGCGCGCCGCCAACTACTCGCGCACCGGCGCGGTGCTGGCCGCCGCCGCCAGCGCGGTGCGCCGTCATCTCGGTCCGGCGGTCTCGGCCACACCGTTCGGCGACGGCTGGATCGGCTATCTCACGGTGCGCGCGCTGGTGGCCGGCCAGGTGTGGTCGATCGTGCTCTCGGTCGGCGCCGATCTGCTCCTGCTGCTGCTCGTCTTCCGCTCCCCGCGCACCGCCCTCGTGGCGCTGCTGCCGGTCACCCTCGCGGTCCTGGTGGTCTTCGGCAGCCTGGCGGCGGCCGGCACGCCGCTCGGCACCGCCAACTCGCTGTTCGCCAGCATCACCCTCGGCATCGGCGTCGATTACTCCATCCACCTGGTGGCCTTCTGCCGCCGTGCCCGGCTGCGCGGCGTGCCGCCGCCCGCCGCCGGACCGCTCGGTGTCGTGCCGCCGCCGCCGCCGGCAGCCGCGCTTCCCGTGGACCCCGCCATCTCCTGGGCGGTCGCCGGCACCGGACCGGCGATCCTGACCAGCGCCATCGCCATCGTGGCGGGCTTCGCGGTCCTCCTGTTCTCCGCGGTGCCGCCGAACCGGGAGCTCGGGCTGCTGGTCTGCTTCACCATGGCGCTCTGCGCGGTGATGACCCTGGTGCTCGCCCCGAGCCTGCTGCCGGCGCCCAGGGGCGACCCATGACCTGCCGGCGCGCGGCCCGCGGCTGGCTGGCCGGAGCGTTGGCTGCGGTGGCGGCCGGCACGGCGCCGGCGGCTCGGCTGGCGCCAGCCGGCGTGGTGGCGCTGGTGGCTGGACTGGCACCGGTCACCAGCGGGCCATCTGCCGCGACCGCGGCGGCGCCGGTTGCCGGACCCGGCGCGGCGGAGATCGTCGCCGCCTACAACCGCCGCGATTTTGGCGCTCCCGGCTGGCGGCGCATCGTCCTCGATCTCCGGAGCGGCGAGCAGGTGACCCGCTCGTTCACCGTCATGCACCTCTTCGCGCCGGCCGGCGAGGAGGTGCGGTCGCTGGTCGTGCTGGAGGCGCCGCCGGGATTGCGCGGCACCGACTACCTGCTGCGCGAGAGCCCCGCCCGGCCGGCGGGCATGGACCTCTTCCTCCGCCTGCCGGCGGGCGCCGGCCGGGTCCTGCGCATCGTTCCCAGCCGCTTCGAGGAGGGCCTGCTGGGCTCCGACTTCACCTACTCCGATCTGCGCTGGCGCATCCCCACCCGCGGTTGGCGCGTCAGCCTGGCCGGCCGGGCGGTCGTCGCCCGGCACGGCGCCTGGGTGGTCGATCTCCGGCCGGAGAGCGCGGAGGCCCGCCAGAGCACGCTCTATGCCGTGCTCCGCCACTACCTCGCGGCGGATGCGCCGCTGCTCCTGGGGACCGACTACTTCACCCAGCCCGGCGCGCCGCCGGTCAAGCGGATGCGGACCGAGAGCGCGGCCCGCATCGGCGGCGTCTGGTCGCCGCTCCGCATGGTGATGAGCCTCGCCGGCGGCCGCTCGTCGGTGCTGACCCTGCGCGACGCCCGTTTCGGCGACAGCCGCTACCCCGGCGACCTCTTCACCCCGGAGCGGCTGCCGTCGCTGCCGGACTGGCTGGCCGGCGGCAACCTCCTGCCGCCCCTGGGCAGGATTCGCTGACTGCCGGACTGGCTCAACGGCAACCGCCAGCCGTTCCTGGGCGGGGCTCCCGGACCGCGGCACCATAAGGGGCCGCCTGCCCGCGATGGTCGCCGCGGTGCCACAGCGCCGCGGCGCCGCGCGGCGCCTCATCGAACGGTTGTTCCCGCCGGCGCAGCCGCCGCCACCAACTCTGCTGCGCCCTGCCAGGAGGTCGGCCAGCGTCCCTGGCTTGCGGGTGATGCCCGCCGCCATCGCGGGCATCATGCGCCGCGCGCCGCCAATTCCGCGCATCGGCCCGTTATCTCTCTGCCGTTCGCCAACGACCCGCCGGCCTCGGTGGCCGGCGAGAAAGGACAGAGACGATGCGCACCCCACTCACCCGGAGGCTCTCCCTTCTCACTCTCGTCCTCCTCACCTGCGTTCTCGTGCCGGTGGCGCGGGCTTCAGCATCCACGACGATCACCGAGAACGTCACAGTCCCACCGGAAGGCTCCGAATGCACGCCCCTGGAGTACGGCGCCACCAGCGTCACCCTCTCGGGCGACTGCCCAGACGCACTTGCGAGGTTCTCGATTTGGTACACTCCGAAGTCGTCGGAACAGCCCTACAAGCTCTCGTTCGCGAAGGAAGTCAACTCCTACTCGGTGACGTACACCTCTCCCGGCTGGTACCAGATCTGCGTTTATAGCCCCAACAGCGTGGCCATCAGCTGCACGCTGACGGAGACCTACCAGTAGGGCTGCCACTGTAAAATGACACCAATACGCCCATGCTGAATCTCGATGCACCGCTCCGCTACCACCGCACCTGGCCCCGGCCGACTGCCATGCCGTCGGTCTTCACCGCCTTCGTTCGCAGCCTGCAAGGGGAGGAAACCCCTGACACCGATCTCTTCCGCGACGCCTGGCAGAGCCTTCAGGCGCTGCTCGAAAACGAGCTGAGGAAGAAAGGTCTGTGGCAGAGCCCTCCCTGCTACGTGGGGATCTATGGGGCGGAGCGATGGGACGGCGAGGAGGGGGAGCGGGCGCATGCCCTGGGTGAGCTGGTCGCGGACTGCTACGCGTTCATCTTCGTGGAACGGCTGCGCAGCCTCAAGCTCCAGCTCCTGGAGAAGGCGGACATCCACGGCCTGGTGGTGCTCAACGTGCGTCACTTCCTGTTCGAGCGGCAGCGCGAGCACGATCCGGTGGGCTATCGCCTCTTCGAGATTCTGCAGTCCCTGGTGCAGGAGGCCGTTGCCGCCGGCCACCTGCACGTCCTGGCCGGCGACGAGCGGGTGCGCAACGACACCGTGCTGGGCTTCACGGCCCCCGCGGCGGGCGCACCCGCTCCCGCCGCCTGGGTGGGCGCAGAGGCGGCGCATCTCGAGCGCCTCGTCGTGCGCTGGAACGACGCGCTGCTCGGCGACCTGCTGGGTGGGCGAGGACACCGGCAGTCCGCCGCCGTCGAGGATCTGCGCCGCAGAGTGCTGGACCTGACCGCGCACGGGGTGCAGGCGTTCCGCTTCAAAGACCTCCTCGATCCCCTCAAGCACGACGCCCGCGTCCGCTGGGCGGCGCTGCTCGCCAATGGTGCGGCGCCGCCGTCGCGCCGGCGCTCGCGGCCGGCGGAGCCGGTGGCCAGAGACCTCCTGCCGGAAGGCGTGGCCGAGTCGCGGCAGAGCCTCCAGTTCCTGACCCGCTGCGTGTCGGTGGCCATCCAGCGTCTGGAAACCGATTCGCCCAATCGGGACCACCTGTCGGCGCTCTGGCAGTATCTGCGCTCGGAGCACAGCGACGGCGAGGGATTGCCCTCCTATCGCCAGCTCAGCCGGCGCCTCCAGATCCCGCGCGAGCGTCTGCCCGGTCTCCTGACCGCGCTCCGCCAGCTCACGGCACGCTGCCGGGCAGCCGCCCAAGCCCGCCGCGCGGCGCGGCCGTCGCGGTCTCCGCAGGCAGGCCGCGGCGCCTCGCCCAGCCGCTTCAGCGCATGGTGAGCAGCCAGATATCGCCCTCCTCGGCGATGCGCACCAGGTAGAGGGTGCGGTTATCGGGACTGATGGTGAGGTCGGAGTAGGTCGAGCCGGTGGGCGCCGTGAGGAGGAGCCTCACCCGTGGCCCGCGGGGGTCGAGCAGATCGATCTCGCGGCCGTTCAGGAAGAGCAGGCGTCGGTTGTCGGCGAGCCAGCATGGGCTGTCGCCGCTTGCGGTCTGGCGCAGGTACCGCCGCTCGGCCAGCGAGTAGAGCACGATGCCGGAGTAGCGGAGACCGTCCTGCCGGTGCAGCGTGCCAGCGAGCCAGCGCCCGTCCATGGACCAGGCGGCGGCCGAGAAGCCAAGGGCCGGGCCTGCCGGAGGCAGGAGCTCCGGGATGCGAGCGGCCAGCGGCCGGCCGAGATCGAGCAACGCCTCGTTCTCCTCCAGATCGCAGGCCAGGCGCGAACCGTCCGGAGACCAGATGGGATGACTGATCATCTTGCCGATAACGGCAGATGCCGGCGCGAGATGGCTGCCATCGGCAGCCACTGTCCAGATCTGGTAGCTGCCGCCGCGGTTCGAATAGAACGCGAGCCGCGAGCCGTCCGGCGACCAGCGTGGCAGGCGATTCCGGTAGCCCTCGCCCGCCACCTGGCGGATCTCGCGGCCGTCGGGACGCACGATGCGAATGGTCTCCTGGGGAACGGTGGTCTGGAGCGCGAGGAAGCGGCCGTCGCGGGAGGCGTCGCAGGCAGCGATCATCCGCGACGTCAGTGCGATCGGCACCACGGCGCCGGCGAGGGCCTCCTGCACCGAGTCGAACGATGCCCTCTCGACGATCGACCGGGACTCGTCGCTGGCGAACAGGATCTGCCTGCCGTTGCGAGAGATGCTGATCTGAGCGCTTGCGCCGCAGGGTGCGGTCACCGGCTCGGGTGGCGCCAGGACGCGCCCTGAGCGCTCGTCGATGCGCATCCGCCAGAGGTTCATGGCGCCGCTCCGGTCGCTGGCAAAGTAGAGGTAGCGGCCGTCGGGCGACCAGACCGGGTTCCAGTCGAGAGCGGCCTCGCCGGTTACCGCAACCTCGCCGGTGCCGCCGGCGGTGATCGTCGAGATGACGCGCCGGCCGGCGGAATTCCCCCAGTAGGCGATGCGGGTGCCGTGTGGCGACCAGCTCGGCTGCACGGCGTCGGCCGTGGTGACCAGCCGGGGCTCTCCGGTCGCCACGTTGACGCGGTAGAGCTGGCTCCGCTTCCGCCGGATGCGGGGATCAGCGATTCCCTCTGTGGCACAGAGGATCTCACGGCCATCGGGCGACCACGCGGGGTTGAAGCCGAAGTCAGTGAGCCGGCGGACCGACTCACCGGTGGCGCCCATAAGGAAGATGCCGCCCCCATCGCGTTCCGAGCGGAAGGCGATCGAGTGCCCATCGGGAGAGAAGGCGGGCTGCGTGTCGTCGGCAGGCGAATCGCGGCTGAGGTCAATCGCGTTGCCGCCCTCCACCCGCTGTAAAAAGATGTGATCGCGATCACCGGCGTTCTTCACGTAAGCGAAGTAGCTGCCGTCAGGCGAGATGCTGGGGAACCACTCGCGCCCCGGCAGGTCGGTCAGGCGGGTGAACAGGGCGGCGGCCGGCTGCGGCTGCGGGCTCTCCCGCGCCGCGCTGCCGAGGAGCAGGATGGCCGCGGTCACGGCCGCGGCCATGGTCGCGGCGAGCAGCAGGGGCAGCCCGGGACGAGGGCCGGGGCGAGCGAGGGCCGCGAGGTCGGAGAGGAGCCCTTCGGCGTCGGCATAGCGGTCCCCCGGGTCCGGGGCGAACAGGCGCGACAGCAGGCGCCCAAGCCGTGGCGGCACCTCCGGCGTCCGGCTGCCGGCCTCTGGCCGATGACCGGCGAGCATCTCGTGGAGGACGACGCCGAGAGACCAGAGGTCGCTGCGCCCATCGACCGGCGCGCCACGGGCCTGCTCGGGCGACATGTAGGCCAGGGTTCCGGGAGGGTGGGGAATGGGGGGATCGCAGACGGTCGCGTCGGGGAGGTGAGCGATGCCGAAATCTAGGATCTTGACGATCCCGTCCGTGGTGATCATCAGGTTCGCCGGCTTCACGTCGCCATGGACGATCCCGTGGCGGTGCGCCTTGGCGAGGCCGGCCGCCACCTGCGCCGCGATGCGGATGGCGTCCAGCGCCGGTAGGGGACCGCGCTCCAGCCGGCTCTTCAGGGTCTCGCCCTGGTAGCAGGCCATCGCGATGTAGAGCTCGCCCGACGCGGCCTCGCCAGCCTCGTAGATGGTGCAGATGTTGGGGTGGTCGAGCGCCGCCGCCCGTGCCTCGTTCAGGAACCGCGCCTTGGCCCCCGGCGCCGCCGCACGGGCCGACAGCAGGTACTTGAGCGCCACGAGGCGCCCCAGCCGGAGATCCTCGGCGCGGTAGACAACCCCCATTCCACCCCTCCCCAGCAGCTCGAGCAGACGGTAGCGCGGGCTCGGGCGGCCGGCGCTGTGCGGATCGGCGTCGCCCCTCGCCAAGGCCACATGGCCGTCGTGGTTCAGGAGGTCGGGATGCATCTGGCGTTGCTCTAGTAGCATATTTCTCTTGGTCAGGCAAGCTGTTGCTTTTATGTGTAGGCACGAGTATCTTTTCGGCTGCCAAGGATGTATCTTCGTATCCTCCCACATGGAAAGGATGGCCTGAAGCGGCATGAAGAAACAGAAGGTCGAAAAGATCGCGCTCCATCGTGAGACCCTGCAGTTGCTGACCACTCGCGCAGGTGGCGGTGGTGTGAAAGTTGAAAGCCTAAGCGCTCAAACTGGAAACTTTTGCCCCCGCTGTTCGGGATTTCTGACCTGCTAACGGCGCGGCGAAGAAGGGGCGTCGTCGGTTCAGCATAGGACAGCCTGCGATAAAGTGCCGCTCCGGCGGCTCCCAGGTAGCGATCCCGCCTCGGGCGTCGTCGTTCGCCGCGGCCAGGGCCGCCCCGATGCGCGACCTCGTCGAAGACCTCCGCCTTGCCGCGCGGCGCCTGCGCCTTGCCCCCGCCTTCACGGCGGTGGGCGTGCTGTCGCTGGCGCTGGGGATCGGCGCGGCCACGGCCATCTTCTCTCTCGCCTACGGCACCGTCCTGCGGCCGCTGGCCTATCCCCAGGCCGGCCGCCTCGTCTTCGTGCGCGAGGTGCTGCCGCAGCTCGAGCGGCTCTATCCGTCGTTGCCGGCGAACGTCCAGCACTTCCGGCTCTGGCGCGGCGAGGCGCGCGGGGCCGAGGCGATGGGCGCCTTCCTGGGGAGCGCGGTGACGCTGGCAGGGGGCGACGCGGAGCCGGAGCGCCTGGACGCCGCGGAGGTGAGCGCCAACCTCCTCTCGGTGCTGGGCGCGCAGCCGGCCCTGGGGCGCTCGTTCCTGGCCGGCGAGGAGCAGGCGGGGCGCAACCGCGTGGTGGTGATCACCGATTCGCTCTGGCGCCGCCGCTTCGGCCGTGCGCCCGGGCTGGTCGGCCGCGCCATCTCCATCGACGGCGTGCCGCATACGGTGGTCGGCATCCTGCCGCCGTCGTTTCGCTTTCCGCACCAGGACGATCTCGGCCCGCTCGCCAATCTGGGCCGGCGCGCCGAGCTCTTCCGGCCCCTCGGCAAGACCGAGGAGGGGTGGGGCGGCGACTACGATTACAACGTCATCGCCAGGCTGCGGCCCGAGGTCTCGGCGCAGCGCCTGCGCGCCGAGCTCGACCTCCTGGAGGCCGGCATCGACCGGGAGCACCGGCTGCACGAAGACCTGCGGGTCACCGTCCGGCCGCTCCAGGAGGTCATCACCGGCCAGGTGCGGACGCCGCTCTTCGCCCTGCTCGGCGGTGTCGGCCTGCTGCTGCTCATCGTCTGCGCCAATCTCGCCAACCTGATCCTGGCGCGGTCGAGTGCGCGGGCGCGCGAGCTCGCGATCCGCACCGCCCTCGGCGCCTCGCCGGTCCGCCTGATGCGCGAGCTGCTGGCCGAGAGCCTGCTGCTGGCCGCGGCCGGCGGCCTGCTCGGCGCCACGGCCGCGGCCGCGGCGGTGCGCGCCTTCGTCAGCGCGGCGCCGGTCGATCTGCCGCGCCTCGACGAGGTCGGCGTGGATGCGCACCTGGTGGTGTTCGTCGTGGCGCTGGTCCTGGCCTGCGGCGTCGTCACCGGCCTGCTGCCGGCCCTGCGCCTGGCCGCTCACGCGCCCGCGGCGGTGCTGCGGGCGCAGAGCCACACCGTCACCGAGGGGCGGCGGGCGGCGCGGCTGCGCGAGTCGCTGGTCGGCGCCGAGGTGTGCCTGTGCACGGTGCTGCTGGTGCTCGCGTCCCTGCTCACCAGCAGCCTCTGGCAGCTGCTGCGGACGGACCGCGGCTTTCATGCGGATCGCGCGCTGGCCCTCAAGCTGACGCCGAGCGCCGCGGCCTGGAAGCAGCCGGCGCGCTTCTTCGAGCTGGCCCTGGCGCAGGCCCGCACGCTGCCCGGCGTGGTCTCCGCCGCCTTCGTCTCGCGCCTGCCGCTGACCGGCGAGTCGAACGTCAACCAGGTCGAGCTGGAGCCGGCGGACCGCGACGCGGCCGACCCGCGGTCGTTCACCGGTGTCGAGATCAACGTGCGCTTCGTCAGCTCCGGCTACTTCGCGACGCTGGGCATCCCGCTGCTGCGCGGGCGCGACATCGAGCCGGCCGACGCGGAGCGTGCGGTGACGGTGATCTCGGAGCGCCTGGCCGCCAGGCTCTGGCCCGGCCGCGAGGCGCTGGGCAGGAGCCTGACCACCGGCTCGGGAGTCGGCAAGGTCGAGGTCGTCGGCGTGGTCAGGGACGTCCCCAGCTCGCGCCTCGAAGCGGGGACGACGATGATGGCCTACGTGCCGTTCTGGAAGCGCGGCATGCGCAGCGGCGAGATCGTGATCCGCAGCGCCGCCGATCCCGCCGCGATCATGCCCGGCCTGCGGCGGCGCATGCGCGACCTCGATCCGGCCATCGCCGTGCCGGAGATCCGCACCATGGCGGGCGTCGTCGCCACGGCCACCGCGCAGCGCCGCTTCGTGATGGAGCTCGCCGGCGCCTTCGCCCTCTGCGCCCTGCTGCTCGCCGTCCTGGGCATCTACGGCATGGTCGCCTACCACGTCGCCCTGCGCCGCACCGAGATCGGCGTGCGCCTGGCGCTGGGGGCGCGCCTCACCCAGCTCGTGCGGCGGATGGTGAGCCGCGGCCTGCGGCCGCCCCTGGCCGGTCTGGCCGCCGGCCTCGCCGCCGCGCTCGCCGCCGGGCAGCTCGTCCGCTCGCTGCTCTACCGCGTCGCTCCCCACGATCCGCTGATCCTTGCTGCCGTCGTGCTGCTGCTGGCCGCGACCGCCGCGCTCGGCTGCCTGCTGCCCTCGCTCGCCGCGGCGCGCGCGGCGCGCCGCGATCCGGCCCACATCCTGCGCCAGGGGTGACCCTGCCCGGGAGGCCCCGGGGTCGCCCTATGGCAATGTTGCCACGGGCGGCTCGTATGCTCAGCCCTTGACGTAGGCCAGCTTTGCCGCCACCTTGCCGTCGCGGACCGTGAAGAGGTCCACGCCGCGCAGGTGCCAGGGCACGCCATCGCGGGTCTTGCGGTAGACCCAGCGCACGACGGCGCGGTCGCCGCTGACGAACATCTCCTCGGCCTCGAACCTGGCGCCGGGGTTGCGCGCAAACCAGGACCGCCAGAAGGCGACCACCGCCGCTTTCCCCTCGATCCGCTGCCCGTCCGGCGCCGGAGACGTGTCCTCGAAGACGGTGTCGTCGGTAAGGAGCGCCCCGACCGCGTCCGCATCCTGGCGGTTGAACGCCTCGTTGAAGCGTTCGATCACCGTGCCCGTGGTAGGTTCTGTCATGGTTTTGTCCTTCAGCCCAAACGCCGTCGACGACCACACGAGGGCCGCTGTGCATGCGGCGGTCAGGATTGGCTTCCACGCTCGCGCCTTGAGCATTCCGCCTCCGGCAGGTCCTTGCAGATCGAGCATACCGTAGCACAGCGCGAGCCGCCGCGCGGCGGTTCGCGCCCGCCTGCTTCAGCGCCTCGGCCGGGCGCCGCGGCGCTCCGGGGCGCCCGGCC
>JASLEW010000212.1 GCA_030150965.1 Thermoanaerobaculia bacterium
TGCCAGATCGGCGTCGAGCTGCCGCCCGGCGAGCACCGCCTCCGGCTCGAATACCACGACCGGATGGTGCCGCTCGGCGCCGCCCTCAGCCTCGCCACCCTGGCGGCCGGCCTGCTCCTGCTGCGGGCGCCCCGGGAGCCCGGCGCGCCCGCAGCAGGAGCAGGCCGGCCGCCAGGGTGGCGAGGCTGAGGGCGGCGCCGAGCGGCACCATCCGGTCGTGGTATTCGAGCCGGAGGCGGTGCTCGCCGGGCGGCAGCTCGACGCCGATCTGGCCCAGCGCCGTGACGTAGGCCGGGTGGGGCGCGCCGTCCACCTCCGCCCGCCACCCCTCGTCGTAGGTCACCGCGGCGACGAAGAAGCCGCCGGCCGGCGCGCGGTAGCGGAGATCGACCCGCCCCGCCGCGGGCTGGAGCGCCAGGACGAGCGGCGGCGCCGGATAGCCGACCGTGGCCGGCGCCTGGCCGGGCCGCGCGCAGTGCTCGTGGCGGTCCACCGCATAGCCCTGGCCGCGGGCGAGATACAGCGCCGAGGAGTACGAGGGGTGGAAGCTGACCCGCGGCACGAAGCGCCAGGTGGGCATCTCGTAGGGGTTGCGCAGCACCCGGCGCGGCACGCTCGCGGTGGTCACCGCGGTGGCCGGCGGCTCGCCGGCCGGCAGCGCCTCCGGCTGGCCGGCGGCGGTCGTGGCGCGCACGATCATGCCGCTCACCCCCCAGGCGCCGAGCAGGCGGAAGGCCATCTCGGGCCGCTGGCGCAGGTCGGCGCGCAGCACCGAGAGCGCCACCCATCCCCAGCGGGTGAGCATGCGGTCGAAGTCGTCGTTGAGCGCGTAGGGCACGCGCCAGAGCGCCGCCGAGTAGGGGATCAGCCGGTCCAGCATCGCCCGCGCCAGGGCCTGGTCGGCGTCGCCGCGGCCGAGCGGCAGCTGGCGCTCCTCGGGCACCGTCTCGACGAACAGCCGCGCGCCCGGCGCCGCCATCTGCCGCAGCAGCGGCGGCGGGTCGCGGTAGGTCGCGGCGGGGACCGTGCGCACCAGGGCGTGCCCGTAGTGCCAGAGGTCGCAGGCGGTGAAGGCCACGGCGAGGGCGCTGAGCAGGGCCGCGGGCGGTCGCCTCAGGCGGCAGAGCGCGAAGAGCGCGGCGGCGCCGGCGGCGGTCGCCACCGCCGCCCAGCCCTCGCGGCGCAAGAAGACCAGGCCGCGGGCGAGCTTCTCGGTGGTCACCGGCGGCGTGGCGTGGTCGCGCAGGAACGCCAGGGCGACGGCGGGCGCCTGGTGGAGCAGCCCGGTGAGGAAGGCGGCGGTCGCCAGGGTCACCAGCGCCAGCGCCAGCGGCAGCTCGGCGGCCTGGCGCCGGCCGGCGCGCCGCTCGTCGAGCAGCCGCTGCCAGCCGAGCGCGGCGGCGAAGGCGAGCGGCAACAGCGCCAGCACCGCGAAGCGCTCGGGATAGCGCTGCGCGGCGAGCGGCAGGAGCAGCCGGCGGGCCGGCTCGTAGAGCGGATTGTTGCGCCCCAGGGCGAGGAAGGCGCCGGCGGCGCAGCACAGCGCCCAGGCGGCGCGGCGCGGCACCGGCCAGAGGCTCAGGGCGGCGGCGGCGAGGAGGGTGACGAGCAGGCCGGGATAGAGCGAGATGACGTAGGGGAAGCCCAGGTCGTGCAGGCCGTGGCCGAAGAACAGCCCCTGGCCGTGGCGCGCCGCGTCGCCGAAGAAGCGCGGCAGGAGCAGCTCCACCAGGCGCGTGGGGGAGGCCGACCAGAGGGTCGCCTCGTGCATGTCCAGGCCGTGCGAGCGGATGGTGCCGGCGAGGCGGGCGGCGGTGGGCAGCACCTGCACGGCGGCGAGCGCGGTGGCGGCGAGCGGCAGGAGGGCCACGCGCCAGAGAGGGCGCGCGGCGCGGGCAGCGGGGGCGCGCGTCCGCCAGGCGTCGAGCGCCGCGGCGGCGGCGAGCGCCAGGAGGGCCAGCCCGCTCACCATCACCGTGTACGGCTCGCCGTTGAGGATCTGCATGGCGAGCGCCGCGGTGCAGCCGGCGGCCGGCGCGAGCCAGCGCCGCCCGGGAGCGCCCCGCAGGGCGCGGTCGCCCAGCAGCAGCACCCAGGGGAACCAGGCCATGCTGCAGAAGAGGGTGTAGGCGTTGAGCAGCGACAGCAGCGTGCCGCTGCCGGTGTAGGCGACGGCGGCCAGGGCGGCGGCGGCGGGGCCTCCTCCCAGTTGGCGGGTGAGGCGCCAGGCGCCGGCGAAGGCGAGCGCGGCATGGAGCAGCGCCAGGACGCTCAGCGCGTACACCGGCGGCAGCGGCAGCACCAGCCAGGTCGGCGGATAGAAGGCGGCGTAGCTGGGGTTGGAGAGGACCGGCTGGCCGCCGTTGAGCCAGGGGTTCCAGGTGGGCAGCGCGCCGGCCGCGGCGAGGTTGCGGAACGACACCCGCAGCGGCAGGTGGAAGAGCAGGATGTCGCGGGTGGCGAGCGCCCGGGCCGGCGACAGCAGGGGCGCTGCTGCTCGCGCCCCTG
>JASLEW010000306.1 GCA_030150965.1 Thermoanaerobaculia bacterium
CCACCAGGGTGCGCACGCCCGTCGCCGTGTGCAGCCGGCGCGCCGCCTCGCCCCACCACGCCGCGGGATAGATCTTGTTGCCCCAGCCGGCGCCGGGGTGAAGCGCCACGTAGCGCTCGCCGGCCTCCCCTGCCGCCGCCGCCACTTCGCGGAAGAGCTTCTCGCCGCCGAAGTCGGCGGGCTCCGGCGGCAGGTCCAGGGCGTCGAGCAGCGACAGCATCCGGTCCACCGCATGGGTGCCGCGCGCCGGCACCGTCTCGGAGAGCCACAGGGCGCTCGCCGGCTCGCGCCGCCAGGGCCGGGTGTGCCCGATGCGCCGCCGGCAGAGGGAGAGGGCGGCGATCGCCGCCGCCTTGTGGTTGCCCATCAGGTCGAGCACCGCGTCGGGCGCGAAGCGCCGCAGCGCGGCCAGGAACCGCGCCGCCTCGGCCATGGTGCGCCGGGTGAAGGGCCGCCTCCCCCAGGAGCGCAGGCGCACGGTGAGCAGCTCGTCCAGATCGGGATGGCCGGCCAGCAGCGGCGCGAAGGGCTCCTCGACCACCCAGCCCAGGACGGCGCCGGGGATGCCGCGGCGCAGCGCGACGAGCACCGGCAGGGCGTGCACCACGTCGCCCAGGCTGCTGGTGCGCACCAGGAGGATGCGCGGCCGGTCCGGCAGGTCCGGCAGCCCCGGAGGCCCCGGAGGTCGGCGGCCGTGCCGGCGCGCCTGGCCGGCGGCGGGGCTCCGCCGACCGGTCCGGACCTCGGGATCCGTCGGGCGGGCCGCTCCGGCGCTCATCCGCCGTCGGGGGACGCCGCCGCCAGCCGGCGGACGCGGGCGATGAGATCGCTGGTGGCATGGTCCTTGGGGTCGCCCACCAGCACGGTGCGGCCGCCGTAGGCCCGCACCACCTCGTACTCCGGCACCCGCTCCGGCGTGCCGTAGTCGGTCCCCTTGCAGTGCACCTCGGGGCGCAGGGCGGCGAGGAGGGCGGCCGGCGAGTCCTCCTCGAAGACGACGACGAAATCCACCGGCGCCAGCGCCGCCACCAGCTCGGCGCGCTCGGCCGCCGGCACCAGGGGCCGGCCCGGTCCCTTGAGGCGGGTCACCGAGGCGTCGCCGTTGACCGCCACCGCCAGCGCATCGGCCGTCGCCCTGGCCGCCGTCAGGTAGCGCAGGTGGCCGACGTGCAGCAGGTCGAAATGGCCGTTGGCGAAGGCGAGGCGGCGCCCGGCGCGCCCCAGCTCGGCGCGCCGCACGGCGAGCTCGGAGGGGGTCAGAACGCGGCCCACCGCAGCTCCGCGAGCGGCCTGGGGTTGGCGGCGACGGCGCGGCGCAGCTCGTCGCGGGAGAGCGTCGCGGTGCCCGACTTCATCACCACCACGCCGCCGGCGTAGTTGGAGAGCACCGCCGCTTCGAGCGGCGAGGCGCCGGCCGCCAGGGCCAGGGAGAAGGTGCCGATCACCGTGTCGCCGGCGCCGGTGACGTCGGCGACCTGGTTGCCGCCCGAAACCGGCAGGTGCGCCGCCGAGCCCGCCTCGAAGAGGCTCATGCCGCGGCTGCCGCGGGTCACCAGCAGGAAGCGCATGCCGAGCTGCGCCAGCAGCCGGCGGCCGGCCGGCTCCAGGGCGGCAGGGTCGTCCTGCACCGGAGTGCCGAGGAGCGCCTCGGTCTCCTCCTCGTTGGGGGTGGCGCCGTCGAGGCCGGGGAAGGCGGCGAGCCGGTAGCGGCTGTCGCCGAGCACGGTCGCCGGCGGCGCCAGCGCCTCGCGCACCGGGCCGAGCAGCCCCGGCTCGACGCTGCCGTAGCCGTAGTCGGAGAGGATGGCGGTCCGCGCCTCGCCCCGCCAGCCGGCGAGCACGGCGGCAAAGCGGCCGCGCTCCGCGTCGGACAGCGCGAGGCGCTCCTCGATGTCGTAACGCACGATCTGCTGTTTGACCTGGTGCGGGCCGCCGCCCAGGATGCGCACCTTGGTCGGCGTGCGGTAGCCGCGCCGCACCAGCACGCCCTCGCCGGGGGCGCCGAGCTCCGCGAGGAGCCCGCGCAGCCGCTCGCCGTGCGCGTCGTCGCCGACCACGCCGAGCGGCAGCGGCCGGCCGCCGAGCGCCGCGACGTTGGCGATGGCGTTGGCGCCGCCGCCCGGCGCCAGGCGCTCTCCCTGGTAGCTCAGGATCAGCACCGGCGCCTCGCGGCTGATGCGCTTGGGCACGCCGGTCACGAACACGTCGGCCACCAGGTCGGCCAGCATCACGACCGGCCGCCCGGCCATCGCATCCACCAGCGCCAGGAGCCGGTCCGGGGTGGGGAGGGGCGTTGCGGCGGGGGCGGACGGTGGGTGCAGGGGGGACGGTCTCCGGATCCGGCGGTCCAGGATAAGCTAGAGCGGGCCGGCGAAGCCAGCCGCCGCCCCGGGATCCCCGTACTCGCCCGCGATCGCCCCGCCATCCCCTGCAATCGCCGCCGCCGCGCCGAGCCACCGCCGCGATCACCGCCAACCGCGACCCTCCCACGCCGCCAGCGCCGAGATCCGGGATGCCTCCCACCGAGCCCACGTCCACGGCGGCCCCCTCGCATCCGGGGGTGCGGGATGCGGCGCCGGGCGCCGCCGCCCTGACCACCACCCGCGACCGCCTCCGCGCCTGGCTGCGCGGGGCGGGAATGCAGCCCATCCACCTGGCGCTGGCCTGCTGCGCCGTCGAGATGACGGCGGTGGACGGGCCCCACCTGCCGTGGGGCGAGCCGCCGCCCGTCACCGCCGCGGCGGCCAGCGACCTGCTGATCGTCGCCGGCACGGTCAGCGAGAAGCTCGCGCCCTGGCTGCGGCAGCTGTGGGACGACCTGCCGCGGCCCAAGTGGGCGATGGCCCTCGGCTCCTGCGCCGCGTGCGGCGGCCCCTTTGCCACCTACGCCGTCACCCAGGGGGTGGACCGGATCATCCCGGTCGACGTCTACGTCCCGGGCTGTCCGCCATCGGCGGAGGCGCTGCTGGCCGGCTTCGAGCAGCTGGAGAAGCGCATCGCCCGGTCGCCAGGAATGCGGCGGCCTCGATGAGCGGCGGCGGCGAAGCGGCGGCGCCCGAGCCGGGGGTCGCGGCCCCGCCCGCGGCGGCCGACGCCATCCCCACGGCGGCGGCCGACGCCACCCTGTCCGCTGCCGCCGCTGCCGATCCGCTCGCCGTCGAGCTGGAGCGCGAGCTGGGCGATGCGATCTCCCTGCCGCTGGCCGGACGGGCCGCCGGCGCCGCCGCCACGCTGACCGTGGAGGTCCGGCGCGAGGAGATCGCGCGGGTGGTGACGGCGCTGCGCGCGCGCTTCCGCTACACCGTGCTGGTCGACCTGTGCGCCGCGGACGACCCCGCGCGCACGCCGCGCTTCGAGGTGATCTATCACCTCTACAGCTTCCGCGAGAACCGCCGGCTGCGCCTGCGGGTGCGCGCCGGCGCCGAGGAGCCGGTCCCCAGCGTCTCCGCCACCTGGCGCGCCGCCCTCTGGGCGGAGCGCGAGGTCTTCGACCTGTTCGGCATCCGCTTCAGCGGCCACCCGGAGCTCGCCCGCCTGCTCCTCTGGGAGGGGTTCGACGGCCATCCGCTGCGCAAGGACTTCCCGCTGGCCGGCCGCGGCACGGGCGCGGCGCGGGAGCTGCCGGGCGCCGCCGGCCAGCCGGACGCGGGCGCCCCCCCGGGAGCGGGGTGAGCGAGCCGCGGCCGGCCGGCGCCCCCGGTCCCGCATCGGCGGATGGAGTTGCCGCCGGCGGCGAGGAGGGCCCCGGCGGCCGGCGGCAGGGGAGGCAGGGGAAGCCCGGCGAGCCGGGGGAGAGCGCGGAGCGGGAAGCGGGGGGGGCGCAGGAGGAGCAGCTCGAGCTGGCCTTCGGACCGCGCCATCCGGCCCTGCACGGCGTGCTGCGCCTGCGCCTGACGCTGGACGACGAGATCATCGTGGACTGCCGCCCGCTCGTCGGCTTCGGCCACCGCGGCCTGGAGAAGATGTTCGAGGCCCACCCGCTGCGCGACGGCGTCGCCCTGACCGACCGCCTCGACTTCGTGGCCGCCGCCGCCGCCAACCTCGCCTTCGCCGGGGCGGTCGAGGAGCTGCTCGGCCTGACCGTGCCGCCGCGGGCGCGCATGCTGCGGGTGGCGCTCGGCGAGCTGCAGCGCGTCGCCTCGCACCTGTTCTGGCTGGCCGGCCATGCCGCCGAGGCCGGCGCGGACGGCCGCCGCCTGGGCTGCCTGCGCGACCGCGAGCGGGTGCTGGATCTGCTGGCGGCGGCCTGCGGCGCCCGGCTCACCCTGCGCTGCGCCGCGCCCGGCGGCCTGCCGCGCGACGTCCCCGCGGACTGGCCCGAGCGCTGCGGCGAGCTGGCGGCGGCCCTTCCCGGCTGGGTGGACGGCTACGAGGAGCTGCTGACCGGGCACCGGGGGTTCCGCGGGCGGACCATCGGCCTGGGAGTGCTGGCGCCCGAGACCGCGCTCGATTATGGGGCCAGCGGCCCGGTGCTGCGCGCCAGCGGCATCGACTTCGACCTGCGCAAGGCCCTCCCCTACGACGGTTACGAGGAGCTCGATTTCGAGGTGCCCACCGGGCGCAACGGCGACGCCTACGACCGCTACCGGGTGCGGATGGCCGAGCTGCGCCAGTCGGCGCGCCTGATCGCCCAGGCCATGGACCGCCTCCCCGGCGGCCCGGTGCTGGCCACGGTGGCCGCGGCCTCGCCACCGGCCGGGGGGACCCGCGCCGCGGACGGGGCCGGTGGAGCCGGGGCCGGCGGGAGCGGCGGCGGCGACGGCGCCGTCAGCT
>JASLEW010000279.1 GCA_030150965.1 Thermoanaerobaculia bacterium
GGAGCCCCCTGAGCCGCCCGAGGCTCCCGAGCCGCCGGCACCGCCCACCGCCCGGCGGCACCAGGCGGCGGGCTACGCGCCGCCTTCACCCCCACCCGCACCGCCAGCGCCGCTGGCTCCTGCCGCACCGCCGGCGCCGCCGGCCCGCGAGGACGACGACGCCGTACCGCCGGTGCCGCCGACTCCCCCGGTGCCACCGACGCCGCCGGCTCCGCCCCGCGGCGGCCCGCGCGCCGAGCACCGCCACACCACGACCTCCAGCTACGCCTACCGGTACTCGACCGACGACAACGGCGACCGCTACGTGCTGCTGCGCGGCGACAGCCGGTCGGTCAGGATGAGCGGCGACACCGGCGACCTCGACCATGCCCGCAAGCTGCGCGGCAATGCCACCGGCGGCTTCCTCTGGCTGCGCCACGACGGCAAGGAGTACGTGATCCGCGACGCCGCCACGCTCAGGGCGGTGGAGGACCTCGGCCGGCCCCAGGAGCAGCTCGGCGAGCGCCAGGGGAAGCTGGGCGACGAGCAGGGCGCGCTGGGCGACCGCCAGGGCGCGCTGGGCGACAGGCAGGGAGCGCTCGGCGAGCGCCAGGGCGAGCTGGGCGAGCGCCTGGAGAAGGTCGCCGAGGAGGAGGCCCGCCTGGCCGCCGAGCGCAACGGCGACGCCTCCGCCCGGCTGGCCCAGCTGCGGGCCGAGCGCGACAAGCTGAACGCCGAGATCCGCTCGCTCGGCGAGCAGCAGCGGGCGCTGGGCGAGCAGCAGCGGAAGCTCGGCGCCGAGCAGCGCGAGCTGGGACGCCGCCAGGCGGCGCTCGGCCGCGAGCAGAACCGCGTCTCCCGCGAGGCCCGCGAGAAGATGCGCACCCTCATCCAGCAGGCGATCGCGAGCGGCGCCGCGCAGCCGGTCAAGTAGCCGCTGCTCGCCGTCTCCCACCCGGGGCGGCCGGTCTCACCGCGCCGCCCCGGGGTGCGGCCCAGGGACTTCCGTCAGCCAGCGCTCAGCAGCAGATCGCGCCGCTGTGGTACCGGTTCGAGACGGCTCCCCCGGCAGCCTCGCGCAGGCCATCGCGCAGCTCGGGAGAATCCAGGAGCTTGAGGGTGTCCTTGGTGAGGCTGAGGCCGTTGACGTTCTTGAGCTTCTTCATGACTCCCGTTCTCCTCTGCCCAGGCGGGGCCGGGCGGCCGTGACTCCTCCGCGACCGAGGGTAGCATGCGCCTGGGCCGCCGGCTAACGGCCGCCGGGTATCGCGGTTTGACAGCCCGCCCGCGATGGCTTACATTGGGACGTGCACCCCAGCCCGACCGCCAGGTCCCTGGCAGCCGACCTCGGATCGGAATCGGCATCGGGCAACGTCGCCTCTTCGCCAGCCCCGCACCCCGCTTCGATCCTCAGCCCGCGGCCGCCGCTGACCGCCCGCGCCGGGGCCGGCTCGCTGGTCGTCGCCGCCATCCCGGCGCGCTACGCCTCCACCCGGCTGCCGGGCAAACCGCTGCTGCCGATCGCCGGGCGGCCGATGATCGAGCACGTCTACCGGCGCGTGGCGAGCGCCCGCGGCCTGGCGCGGGTGGTGGTGCTGACCGACGACGAGCGCATCGCCGCGGCCGTCGCCGGCTTCGGCGGCGAGGTCGAGATGACCCCCGCCGACTGCGCGAGCGGCACCGACCGCATCGCGCACGCCGCCCGCCGGTGGCCCGCCGCCACGGCGGTGGTCAACGTCCAAGGGGACGAGCCGCTGATCGATCCCGAGGCGGTGTCGGCGGTCGCCGAGCACCTCGCCGCCCACCCGGAGGACCCGATGGTGACGCTCGCCACCCCGATCGCGCCGCGGGCCGCGGTGACCGGAGGGGTCGGCGGGGTCGGCGGAGGCGGCGCGACCGGCGCGGGCGGCGCCGGCGGACCGGGAGAGCCGGGGGCGCCGGACGACCTCGCCAACCCGCACGTGGTCAAGGTGGTGACCGGGTGCGGCGGCCTGGCGCTCTATTTCAGCCGATCTGCGATACCCTACCCGCGGCAGCAGGGGGCGGCGCCGCCGCTCCGGCACCTGGGCATCTACGGCTACCAGCGCGCCACCCTGCTGCGGCTGGCCGACCTGCCGCCCACCCCCCTGGAACGCAGCGAGGCGCTCGAGCAGCTGCGGGCGCTGGAGCACGGCATCCCGATCCGCGTGCTGGTGACCGGCCGCGGCTCGCCCGGGGTGGACACGGCCGAGGACCTCGAACGCGTCGAGCGGCTGCTCGCGCCGGACCTGCGCTGAGCCGCGCCAAGGAGAGCGACTCATGGCGACCAAGTACATCTTCATCACCGGCGGCGTCGTCTCGTCCCTGGGCAAGGGAGTGGCCGCCGCCTCGGTCGGGGCGATCCTCGAAGCGCGCGGCTTCTCGGTGACGCTGATGAAGTTCGACCCTTACGTCAACGTCGATCCCGGCACCATGTCGCCCTATCAGCACGGCGAGGTGTTCGTCACCGACGACGGCGCCGAGACCGACCTCGACCTCGGCCACTACGAGCGCTTCACCCACACCCGCACCAGCAAGCGCCACAACTACACCACCGGCCGCATCTACGAATCGGTGATCGACAAGGAGCGGCGCGGCGACTACCTGGGCAAGACGGTGCAGGTGATCCCGCACATCACCGACGAGATCAAGGAGGCGATGCGCCACGTCGCCGACGGCCACGACGTGGTGATCGTCGAGATCGGCGGCACCGCCGGCGACATCGAGTCGCTGCCCTTCCTCGAGGCCATCCGCCAGTTCCGCCAGGAGCTGGGGCGCGGCAACGCGGTCAACATCCACCTGACGCTGGTGCCCTACATCGCCGCCGCCGACGAGCTGAAGACCAAGCCCACCCAGCACTCGGTGCGCGAGCTGCGCGAGATCGGCATCTCGGCCGACGTGCTGCTCTGCCGCGTCGACCGCCCGCTGCCCGGCGACATGAAGAAGAAGATCGCCCTTTTCTGCAACGTCGATCCGCGCCAGGTGATCGAGGCGCGCGACGTGCCGACGATCTACGAGGTGCCGCTCATCTTCTGCCGCGAGGGGCTCGACGACCTGCTGCTCGAGCTGCTCAACCTGCCGCACTACGACCGCGACCTGTCGCGCTGGGAGAGCCTGGTGTCGCGCATCAAGCATCCCCACCACCAGGTGCGCATCGGCATGGTCGGCAAGTACGTCGAGTTCCCCGACGCCTACAAGAGCCTCAACGAGGCGCTGCTGCACGGCGGCGTGGCCAACGACGCGCGGGTGGAGATCGTCTACATCAACGCCGAGGAGCTGGAGGGCGAGAGCTGGCCGCGCGAGCTGTTCGAGGTGGACGGCCTGCTGGTGCCGATCGGCTTCGGCCACCGCGGCACCGAGGGGAAGATCCGCGCCATCCGCTACGCCCGCGAGCACAGGGTGCCGTTCTTCGGCATCTGCCTGGGCCTGCAGTGCATGGTGATCGAGTTCGCCCGCGACGTCTGCGCCATCCGCCCCGCCACCTCGTCGGAGTTCGATCCCGAGACCGAGCACGCGGTGATCTACAAGCTGCGCGACCTGCTCGGCGTCGAGGCGATGGGCGGCACCATGCGGCTCGGCGCCTACCCCTGCAAGCTCAAGGAGGGGACGCTGGCGCGCCGCATCTACGGCACCGCCGAGATCAGCGAGCGCCACCGCCACCGCTACGAGGTCAACCAGAAATACCTGCCGCAGCTGATCGATCACGGCCTGGTGGTCTCCGGCCTGTCGCCCGACGGCAAGTTCGTCGAGATGATCGAGCTGACCGATCACCCGTGGTTCCTCGGCTGCCAGTTCCACCCCGAGTACAAGTCGAAGCCGACCGAGCCGCACCCGCTGTTCGTCTCCTACATCGGCGCCGCGCTCGCCGAGCACCAGCGCCGCGAGGCGCAGGCGGCCGGCCACGAGCCGCTGGCGGCGCCGGCGGCGACGCCGGCGATGGCAGCGCCGGCGGCGCCCGTGGCGATAACCGCGCAGGAGGCGCGGCGGCGGCGTGCCGCTCCTCCTGCGCGGTA
>JASLEW010000316.1 GCA_030150965.1 Thermoanaerobaculia bacterium
CGGCGGCGACCGCGCCGGCGGCCATCCACCTGGTGCCGCCGCCGGACGGGCAGCAGACCGGCGGCGTGCGGCTCGAAGCGCAGGTGAGCGGCACGGGCATCCACAAGGTGGCGTTCTTCCTCGACGGCAAGGAGACGCTGACCCGCCTGCACCCTCCCTACACGGTCGAGCTGAACCTGGGCGAGATGCCGGTCACCCGCCAGGTGCGGGCGGTGGCCGTCGCCGCCGACGGCCGGGAGCTGGCCGCCGACACCCTGCTGCTCAACGCGCCGCAGCAGCGCTTCGCCGTGCGGCTCGTCGAGCCGCGCGCCGGCGTCGCCTACCGCGGCCAGACCGTGGCGCGCGCCGAGGTGAAGGTGCCGGACGGCTCCAGCCTCGACCGTCTGGAGGTCTTCCTCGACGATCAGCGCGTGGCCACCCTCTTCCAGCCGCCCTGGGCGCAGGTGGTGCCGCTGCCGGCCGGCGGCGGCGCGCGGTTCGTGCGGGCGGTCGCCTACCTGACCGACGGCGCCTCGGCGGAAGACCTGGCGGTGATCAACTCGCCCGACGTGGTGGAGAAGCTCGACGTGCGGCTGGTCGAGCTCTACACCTCGGTCTTCGACCGCGCCGGCCGGCCGGTCGGCCGGCTGGCGCCGGCCGACTTCAGGGTCTTCGACGGCGGCAAGGAGCAGAGCCTGCTGCGCTGCGAGCCGGTGCACGACCTGCCGCTGCACCTGCTGTTCGCCATCGACACCTCGGCGTCGATGGCGAACAGCCTGCCGCAGGTGCAGAAGGCGGCGCTCGCCTTCCTCCACCGCACCATGACGCCCAAGGACCGCGCCGCGCTGCTGACCTTCAGCGACAGCCCGGTGCTGCGCATGCCGTTCACCGCCGACGTCGGCGCCCTGGGAGGCGCCCTCGCCGGATTGAACGCCGAGCGCGGCACGGCGCTCTACGACAGCCTGGTCTACGGCCTCTCCTACATGCGCGGCGCGCAGCACGGGCAGTCGGCGCTCATCCTGTTCACCGACGGCGGCGACCACATCAGCCACCTCAGCTTCGACGAGGCGCTGGAGTACGCGCGCCGCACCGGCATCGCGCTCTACGTGGTGGGCGCCCGCATCTCGCACCTCGACCTCCAGATCCGCGCCCGCCTCGCCAGGCTGGCCGACGACACCGGCGGCCGCAGCTTCTTCATCGACTCCGCCGCCGAGCTGGACGGCGTCTACGCTGCCATCGAGGACGAGCTGCGGTCGCGCTACCTGCTCGCCTATCAGCCCACCACGCCGCCCCGCCAGGGGGAGTTCCGCACCGTCGAGGTGCGGGTGGACGGCGAGGGCCGGCGGGTGAAGGCGATCCGGGGGTACTACCCCTAGTCCCAGCGCAGCTCCGGGAAGAGGGACGCGAAGTCGGCCTGGTTGCGGGTGACGAGGCCCTGGTGGCGGCAGGCGAAGGCGCCGATGAGGACGTCGGCGAGCGGGCGCCGCGCCAGCGACCGGGCGCGGCGGCGCTGGACGTAGCGGTGCCAGGCCAGGTGGGCTTGGCGCGTGTCCTCCCAGGTCCAGTCCTCCCGGAAGTCGACGCCGAGGCCGTGCAGGAACTCGTCCTGGAGGGCGCGGTCGCCGCCGAAGGCCGGCGACAGCTCGGCGTAGGTCAGCGGGCAGACGACCAGGCCGTCCTCGGCGCGGGCATCGAGGACCAGGGCCGAGGACCGCCCGAACTCGGCATCGTCGTCGAGGATGTCGATCAGGATGCAGGTATCGACCACCCAGGCCATCAGCTCTTCGCTTCGCCGGCGCGCAGCTCGGCCATCCACTCGGCGGTCGGCCGGGTGGCGCGGAAGCGGCGGGCAAAGCCGAGCATGCGGAGGCTCCCTCGGGCCTCGCGCTCGGGCAGGACCACCACCCGCAGCTCGGCATCGCCCGCCCTTTCCCAGAGGAGGTGGCGTCCTTTGTCCAAGTGCAGCTCCTTGCGCAATTCGGCGGGGATCGAGACCTGCCCCCTATCGGTGATGACGGAAACGCGCGATGGCTTGGGCATGACCGGAAGCTATCATGCAGAGACATCATGTACAAGGTCCGCTCTTCTGGAGCCGCCAGGTTGCGCCGGGAGCGCGCGGGGAGCTCCGCGCCCCAGCGCCGGCCCGTGCGCCGGGAGCTGTCGCGCTGCCGGTTCAGCCGGGGGTGGCGGCGGGCGTGGCGTCCCAGGTTTCCTGGAGGGCGCCGCGCAGGCGGCCGAGCTGGAGGCGGGCCTTGCCGAGCGAGGTGGAGCCCGCGAGCACCACGGCCAGCGTGGCGCGCTCGTCGATGCGCTGGGCGAGGAGCGTCCCGCCCTCGGTCTCCACCAGCAGAGAGCCAGGCTCGGCCAGCCCGACGTGGGCGGTGGCGGAGGAGGCGGCGGCGAGGAGCTGGGCCAGGGGAGCCGCCGCGAGCCCGGCGGCGGCGGTCGAGAGGTCGCCGGTGACCGCCAGCACCTGGCCGCCCGGCGACAGCAGGACGGCGCAGCGGAAGCCCTCGAGCGTGGCGAGCTCGATCATCAGCTCGCGGGTGCGGGCGCTCGCCGGGGAGACCACCAGGATGCCGGTGGTCTGGCGTCCCGGCCGGCGGCCGGCGGCCCCGCTCTCGGCGCCGGCGGGACCCGTCTCGGCAGCTCCGCCCAGCCGCCTGCGGGCGGCGAGGATCTGCTCGGCGGTCCGCGCCAGCTCGTCGCCGGCAAGGGGCTTCCTGAGCACCGCCGCGGCGCCCAGGCGGGCCGCCTCCTGCTCGATCTCGGTATCGACCAGGCTGCCGATGAGCAGCACCGGCGTGGCGGCATGCTCGGGCAGCTGGCGCAGCCAGCGGCAGATCTGAAAGCCGTCCACGTCGGGCAGCACCAGGTCGCAGATCAGCAGGTCGGGGGCCTCGCTGCGGATCCGCGCCACCGCCTCGTACCCCGAGGCGCAGCTCGCCACCTGCAGGCCGCGCGGCGCGAGCATGCGCTCGATGGTGTGGCGCACGCTCAGGCTGTCGTCGATCACCAGGACCTTCGGCACACCGCCTCCTTGTGAGCCGTGCCGGCCTGTGCGGCCCGCGCCGGCCTGTCCTGAGCCGTGGGCCTACGAGCGAGCCGGCAGCCCGGCGTTCCCGCCTGCCGCAACTTTGCGCATATTGTTCGCAGTATATCGACTCCTCGTAGGGGGCACAACGGCTGGCGGGTTGCTGAAACGGCCCGCACGCCGCGTGGCGAGCGCCGCGGCCTGGATGCCAGGCGCCGCGGCGCCGGCGATGCCTGGTGTAATGTCGGTTCCGTGACCGCGCCCGGAGAGGCCGCGCCGCCGGCACCCGCACCGCCGCCCTCGCTGCTCGTGCGCTGCTTCGGCCGCTGGTGCCCGGCCGGCAGCTCCACCTACCTGTGGCCGCGCTGGCTCTTCCTGCGCGGCCTCGGCCTCATCTTCCTATCGGCCTTCTACTCGCTCTACTTCCAGATCCACGGGCTGATCGGGCCGCACGGCATCCTGCCGGCGGCCGACTACCTGCGCCTGCTCGCCCGCTCCTACCCGGCAAGCCGCTACTGGCTGGCTCCCACCCTGCTCTGGCTGGGGGCCGGCGACGGCGCCCTCTGGGCGCTGGTGTGGGTGGGGATCGCCGCCTCGCTGGCCCTGGTGCTGAACCTCTGGCCGCGCGGCGCGCTGGCGGTTGCGACCGTCGCCTTCCTGTCGTTCATCGCCGCGGCGCAGGACTTCGCCTCCTACCAGTCCGACGGCATGCTGCTCGAAGCGGGGCTGCTGTCGCTGCTGCTCGCCCCTCCCGGCTGGCGCCCGGGGCTCGGCGCGGCCCATCCACCGTCGTGGGCGTCGCTGTGGCTGCTGCGCTGGGAGTGGTTCCGCATCTATTTCGAATCGGGAGTGGTCAAGCTGGCGAGCGGCGACCCCGAGTGGCGCCAGCTGACGGCGATGGATCACTACTACGAGAACGGGCCGCTGCCGACGTGGATCGGCTGGTACGCCCACCAGCTGCCGCACGCCTTCCATGCCGCCACCGCTCTCGCCACCCTGGCGATCGAGCTGGTCCTGGTGTGGATGGTGTTCCTGCCGCGCCGCTTCCGGCTCGCCCTGGCGCTGGTCGTGACGCCGCTCCAGATCGGCATCATCCTCACCGCCAACTACGCGTTCCTCAACTATCTCGTGCTGCTCCTCGGCGCCCTGCTGCTCGACGACGCCCTCTGCCACCGCCTGGGATTCCGGGCGGTGGCGGCGTGCCCCTCGGGCCAGCCGCGGCGCTGGCGGCTGATCGCGGCGGCGGTCACCTGCGGCTGGGTGTTCTATGCCACCGTGGTGGCCTTCCTGCCCGGCGTGGTGCCGCGCCCGCTGCTCGCGCCGGCGCTGGCGCTCGAGCCGTTCCGCGTCGCCAACCGCTACGGCCTGTTCGCGGTGATGACGCGGGCGCGTTTCGAGATCGAGCTCCAGGGGACGCTCGACGGCCGGCGCTGGGTGGCCTACCCGTTCCGCTACAAGCCGCAGGAGGTGAACCGGGCGCCGGGCATCTACGCCCCCTACCAGCCGCGCTTCGAGTGGAACCTCTGGTTCGCCTCGCTGGCCGGTTGGGAGACCGATCCGTGGGTGCTGGTCGTCGAGTCGCGCCTGCTGGCCGGCGAGCCGGCGGTGCTGGCGCTGTTCGCGCGCGATCCCTTCCACGGTGCGCACCCGGTGGCGGTGCGCGCGGTCCTCTGGCAGTACTGGTTCACCGACCGCGCCACCCGCGCCCGCACCGGCGCCTGGTGGCGCCGCCGCGAGCTGGGCCTGTACGCGCCGCAGCTCGACCGCGGCGGCGCCCCCTCGGCGGCTCAGCTCCAGGGGTCGTAGGGCCGGCGGCTGATGCCCGACGGCGGCACCTGGGGCAGCACCAGGTGGCGCTCGGGCGGCGGCAGCGCGGTGCCGCGCCGCAGGAAGAGCGGACAGAGCACGAGGCCGGTCAGGAAGCCGCCGACGTGGGCCCACCACGCCACGCCGGCGGCGGCGGAGCTGCCGAAGGAGAAGGTGCCGCTGAACAGCTGCGACAGGAACCAGAAGCCGAGATAGAAGAACGCCGGCAGCTCGAAGAAGAACGGGATGATGAAGACCGGGATCAGCGTCACGATGCGGGCGCGCGGGTAGAGCCGCAGGTAGGCCCCGAGCACTCCGGCGATGGCGCCCGAGGCGCCGATCGTCGGCACCGTCGAGTCGAGGTTGGTGATCAGGTGCAGGAAGCCCGCGGCCAGGCCGCAGATCAGGTAGAAGGCCAGGTAGCGCAGCGGTCCCATGCGGTCCTCGACGTTGTCGCCGAAGATCCACAGCGTCCACATGTTGGCCAGGATGTGGAACCAGCCGCCGTGCAGGAACATGGTGGTGACGAACGGCCACAGGCTGGCGGCGGGGAAGCCGACCGAGCGGGCCCAGCCCGGATCGCTGAAGCGGGCCGGCACGATGCCGAACAGGTAGACCAGCTGCTCCCGCGTCTCGTCGGGGAGCGAGAGCTGGAAGAGGAAGATCGCCACGTTGAGGGCGATCAGCCCCCAGGTGGCGACCGGCACGTGCCGGCTCGGGATGGTGTCGCGGATCGGAAACATGGCGGAGGGCCCTCGCGGCGCACCCGGCGGAGGCGGCCGGTGCCGCCCGGTCCCCTCGGGAGCATTATCTCCAGAATCGCCCCCGGCGCCCCGGCAGAGGCGCCGATTGCCTCCCTCCACGGTGCGGGGAGGGCTCGGCGGGGCGAGCATGCTCGGCGGGCGTCCCTGGCTCGCACCTCCTTGCGGCATCGCCGAGGGGGGCAACCGCCGCCGCCGCGCACCCGGGGCTTGGCCGGTGCGGAGCCGCTCCTGCCGTGCTATTTTTCCCGCGGCTCTGCCGCCAACCGCGGGTGTCCCGCAGCGTCCCGCCCAGCGCCGATCGTCGCCAGCCAAGGGGGTCCTCCGATGCCGAGCTCGCGTCTCCGTCCACGCCGCCGCCCGTCCCGCCGCGCCCTTGCCGTGGGCGCCGCCCTTGCCGCCGCCTGCGGCCTGACCGCCCACCTCGCGAGCGGCGGCACGGGTCCGGCGCCGGCGGCCGGCGGCCAGACCCCCGCCGCGGTGCCGGCCGTCGCCCCCGACCTGGTGGCGCTCTACATCGACCTGCACAGCCATCCGGAGCTGTCGCTGCACGAGGAGGCCACCGCCGCCAAGCTCGCCGAGCGGCTCCGCCGCCTGGGCTTCGAGGTGACAGCCGGGGTGGGCGGCACCGGCGTCGTCGGCGTGCTGCGCAACGGCGCCGGGCCGACGGTCGCGCTGCGCACCGAGCTCGACGCCCTGCCGGTCGAGGAGAAGACCGGCCTCCCCTACGCCAGCACCGTCAAGGTCAGAAACGACGCCGGCGTCGAGGTGCCGGTGATGCACGCCTGCGGCCACGACGTGCACATGACCGTCTGGATCGGCGCCGCCGCCCGCATGGCGGCGGCGCGGCAGGGCTGGCACGGCACGCTGGTGATGGTGGCGCAGCCCGCCGAGGAGGTGGTCAGGGGCGCGCGGGCGATGCTCGCCGACGGCCTCTTCACCCGCTTCCCCAAGCCCGACTTCATCATCGCGCTGCACGACTCGCCGCGCGTGCCGGCGGGCAAGATCGGCTTCACCCCGGGCTTCACCCTCGCCAGCTCCGATTCGGTGGACGTGATCATCCATGGCCGCGGCGGCCACGGCGCGGCGCCGCAAACCACGGTGGATCCGGTGGTGATCGCGGCGCGCACGGTGCTCGCCCTCCAGACCATCGTGGCGCGGGAGGACGATCCGCTCGATCCGGCGGTGGTCACCGTCGGCTCGATCCACGGCGGCACCAAGCACAACATCATCCCCGACGAGGTGAAGCTGCAGATCACGGTGCGCACCTACCGCAAGGAGGTCCGCCAGCACGTGCTCGACGCCATCGCCCGCATCGCGCGCGCCGAGGCCGCGGCGGCGGGCGCGCCGCGCGAGCCGGACGTGGCGGTGGTGGAGAGCGTGCCGGCGACCTACAACGACCCGGCGCTCTCCGCGCGCCTGGCCGCCGCGCTGCGCCGCCGCCTGGGCGGCGACAGCGTGATCGAGGGCAAGCCGGAGATGGCCTCCGAGGACTTCAGCGAATTCGGGCTGGCCGGCGTGCCGGCGGCCATCTTCCGCCTCGGCGCCGCCGACCCCGCGGCGCTCGCCAAGGCGCAGGCGGCGGGCACCGAGCTGCCGTCGCTGCACTCGGCGCTCTTCGCCCCCGACCGCGATCCGACGCTCGCCACCGGAGTCGAGGCGGAGACGGCCATGCTGCTCGACCTGTCCAGCGCGCCGGCCGCGGCGGCGGTCACCGCGCCGGCTTG
>JASLEW010000301.1 GCA_030150965.1 Thermoanaerobaculia bacterium
GCGCGGCGCTCGGCGCGGGGCGGCGCGAGGGGGCCGCGGACCCCGCGGCGGCGCCGGCGTGGAAAGGCGAGGCATGAGCGGCGGCAATCGGGTGCATGGGGGTGAGGAGACCGAGGCGGCCGGCGCGGCCGGCGGTGCGGAGGGGACCGGCGCGGCCGGCGGGACGGGTTCCGCCGGGGCCTCGGGTGCGGCGGGCGCATCGGCCGTGGCGGGAGCGGCGGGTGCGGGTGGAGCATCGGCCATGGCGGGAGCGGCGGGTGCGGGTGGTGCAGCGGGTGCGGCCGAGCCGGCCGATGCCGGCGCCGCGTCCGGCGGCTGGATGATCTACGGCGCCACCGGCTACACCGGCCGGCTGGTGGCGCGCGAGGCGGTCCGGCGGGGCGAGCGGCCGGTCCTGGCCGGGCGCCAGGCCGCGGCGGTCGAGGCGCTGGCGCGGGAGCTCGGCCTGCCGTTCCGGGTGGCGGCGCTCGACGATCCGGCGGCGCTGGAGCGGGCGCTGGCGGGGCCGCCGCGGGTCGCCGCGGTGCTGCACTGCGCCGGACCGTTCGTGGTCACCAGCGCACCGATGGTCGCCGCCTGCCTGAAGGCGGGCGTCCATTACCTGGACATCACCGGCGAGCTGACGGTCTTCGAGGCTGTGCTCGCCGCCGGCCCGGCGGCGCGCGAGGCCGGCGTGGCGCTCGTGCCCGGGGTGGGCTTCGACGTGGTGCCGAGCGACTGCCTGGCCGCCCGCCTGGGCGATGCGCTGGTGGACGCCACGGAGCTGGTGCTCGCCTTCTCCTCCGACCGCGGCACCTACAGCGGCGGCACGCTCAGGACCATGGTGGAGAGCCTGTCGCACGCCGGCGCGGTGCGGCGCGGCGGGCGCATCGTGCCGGTGCCGATCGCCCACGACGTGCGCGAGATCGAGTTCGGCTGCGGCCGGCGCCTGGCGATGACCATCCCCTGGGGCGACGTGGCGACCGCCTATCACACCACCGGCATCCCCGACATCCGCGTCTACGCCGCGACGCCGCCGCGCATCGTGCGCCGCGCCCGCCGCCTGCGTCCGTTCCTGCCGCTCCTCGGCACCCGGCCGGCCAAGCGCCTGCTGCAGAAGGCGATCAGCCGGCGCGTCACCGGCCCGGCGCCCGAGGTGCGCGACACCGCGCGCGTCCACCTGTGGGGCGAGGTGCGCAACGCCGCCGGCGACCGGGTGACCGCCACCCTGGAGACGCCGGAGGCCTACCGCTTCACCGCCGAGTCGGCGGTCGAGTGCATGCTGCGCGTCCTGGCCGGCAGGGTGATGCCCGGCAGCTGGACCCCGGGCCGCGCCTTCGGCCCGCACTTTGCCGCCGAGCTGCCGGGGGTGGTCGAGGGAGAGCTGCGCCACCAGGCGGCATCGTCGGCGCCGGCGGCGTCGGTCGCATCGATGGAACCCGCCCCCCCGGGGATGGGCGCCGCCGATCTCTAGGTCTGTCCGTGGCCTCCCTGGTGGCCGGGAGCTCCGACCAGGACTCCTAGACCGCCGCGATCAGCTTCAGCCCGCCCACGGCGGCGGCGAACAGCAGGCCGACGACCGCCAGCGGCACGGCCACCACGGCCAGCACCGCCAGGAGGACCGGCCCGACGGCGACCAGGGCCAGCAGCACGGCCAACCCCACGAGCGGCAGAACCAACAGCTTGAGCAGGCCGACCGTCAGCACCACCGGCAGGAGCGCGACCCGGAAAACCAGCTTCACCAGGCCCGCCACCAGCGCCAGGCCCAGCAGCGCCGCGAGGCCGGCGGCTCCGAGCATCACGAGAAAGGCGAGGCCGAACATGGCATTTGCACCTCCTGTCCTGCTCTACGGCCGCCGGGCCGGGAGGGTTTCGCGGGCCACTCTCATCGCCCGCCGCTCCGCTAAACAAACTCGCTGAAGCCGTGACTTAGCACCTGTGAGCGGCTTCCCGCCAAGGCGGGGGGTGCCAAGGAGGGGTGTGCGGCGATGCGACGGCTCTTCCGGTGTTCGGTGCTGGTTTGGGGATTCTTCCCCTTGCTGGCGTTGCTGGCCTTCCTGCCCGGCTTTCCGAAGGACCTGATCTCCTTCCGAGTCTGGACGGTGCTGGCGGTCGTCTGGGCACTGGGGTTCCTGGTCACCTTCATCCTCCTGCTGCGCCTGGGCGAGAGGAACCGCAATGCCCAGGATCTGGTCAGCGTGCTCTGCACCATCGGCTTTGGTCTCCCCGCCATTCTGCTGGGGGCCATCCCCGCCGTCGGTCCGGGCCTGGTTCCGCCCCCGCACAGCGAGCAACAGGTTTCGCTGGCCGATCTGCCGCCCGCTCACGGCGATGCTGCACCACAGCTGTTCGTCATTGGTCTCGACGTGTCGAAAAGCTTCTCTCCCGGCAAGGACGATCAGGTGCGGACCGCCCTGCTGCGCCTGTTCGACAAGCAGGGCACCGCCGGCAGGTCGATGGGAGGCGTGGACGAGTTTCAGGTCTACACCTTCAGCCACGGGAGGCCGGGCCAGCTCCTGCAGGGTGACGAGAGCGGTCACCTGGTCGGCCGCGGCCATCAGGATCTGCTCGAGCTGATCAAGGACTCGCAACCCTTCTGGAAGCGGACCCCGCACCCCGACACACCGAAGCTCGATCTGACCAAGACCGATGTCCTCGAATTCGTCCGTGACATCTCGGCGAACCTGCAGAGTGCGTCGCATCACCGCTCCACGCGCCTGGTGCTGCTCTCCGATTTCATACAGTCGCCAGCGCTCGACAGCCAGAAGCAGATCGAGATCCTCCGCCAGATCCTGGGCAGCGTCGCGAACCTGTCCAACTTCAAGATTCTCGCCCTGCGCTCCGCGGCGGCGCCGACCGAGAAGGACGGCGCCGACGTGCTGCGGCCGCTGCGCGACGCCCTGGGTGAAGAGCTGCTGCAGGAGATCGATCTCGATCACTACGCCGCGCTCGGTGACGAAGCGGAGCAGGTGGCACTGCCGCTCGGCGTGGTCGCCGCCTCCTCCCAGATGGCGCAATGCGACCTCGTGCCTCCCGCGGCCGACGGCAGCGGCTCGACCAGGCTGCTGCTGGATATCCCCAAGTCCAGGGACTTCGACGAGATCTTCTTCGGGCTTCACGCCGGCGAGAGCACGATCACGCCGGTGGAGCTGAGCATCCCGGAGTGCGACGGCTCGGTGAAGGGCTCCTGCATCCTGGCCCCCGAGCCCAATGGAACACGCTTCTGCAAGCTGACCCGCAAGGCCAGCACGCCGAACCCGGTGGTGATCAACATCGACAGCAACCCGCGGTCGGCCGCCAACGCCCGCGGCACCCTCGACGTGTTCGTCCCGGCACGCAACCAGTACGGGACGATCAGCCTGCGCATCAACCGGATCGGCAACCTGGCGCTCTTCCGCATCGCCAGCGTCATCGTCGCCATCCTCAACCTGGTGCCGGCCTGGCTCAGTCTGAAGCTCTTCCACCACGCCAGGAGGCCTCGCGGCGGCGATCCTGGCCGCGCTGTCGCTGGCGAGCCGGCCATTGCCCCAAGCCGTTGAACGCAACCGCCGAGAGGAGACCCATGGCACCGTCGACCCATCCACGTTCATCCGTGCCGCGCGCCGCCTGCCTGGCGGCGGCGCTCCTGGCGCTCAGCGGCTGCCGCTTCGACGACCTGCTGCGCAACGACCGCCAGACCCTGATCTGGGCGCTCGTGCCGCTCCTGGGCTTCGGCCTGGTGGGCACCGTCCTGGTCTACTACCGGCGGCGCCAGCAGATGGAGAACTGGAACCTGCTGGCCTCGCCGGAAGAGCCGAGCGCGCGCGGCATCGTGCTCTCCACCGTGGTGACCGCCGCGGTCATCGCGCTCGCGTTCACCACCTACAACCTCGTTCTGCCGGCCATCAAGGCCTCGCAGGAGCTGTTCAACATCGGCTACTGGCTGCTGGGCACCTTGACCGGCGGCACCGCGGCGTTGCTGGTCGGCCTGCGCTCGGCCGAGCCGCGCCGCTAGCTCCGGCCGCCATCCCGTCGAGGAGTTGAGAATGGACAACACGCTCGTGCTTTGCGGCGGCACCGGTGCCCACGTCGGCCTGGCACTGCTCCGCCTTCACACCCTGGGTTATGCGTTGGGCTTTTTCGATCAGCAGGAAAAGCCGTTTGCATTTCCCCAGCTCTTCCTGGTCGATCAGGACGCCGGCCCTGGCCGCGACCGGCAGGAGACCGCCTGGCAGCTGGCGCGGGACCTCGTCGCCCGCCATCCCGGGGCGCACGACTGGAGCGCCGCCGTCGGCAATCCCCGCGGACCCGAGCTGCTGGAGGTCACGCCGCTGCCGGTCGGCCCCAAGCAGAACTGGTACATGCCGCCGTTCTCCACTCTTGCCAGGCGGTTCGAGCGCTCGCCGCTGCTGCCGGCGCTGGCCTCGGGGCGGCAGCGCCAGATCGATTATTCCAAGGGGATGATGGGCTCGCCGGCTGTCGGCTCGCTGCTCTTCCGCTTGAAGCAGTACGACGAGCGTGGCCGCGACCGCAATCATGACGAGGCTTTCGGCCAGCTGCTGGCACGGCACGGCCGGATCGTGGTCGCCGGCTCCGGCGTCGGCGGCACCGGGGCGTCGGTGGGACCGACCCTGGCACACCGCCTCGCGGCGCCGGCGGGCAACCAGGTGATGGCCGTCATGGTCCTCAACTGGTTCCAATTCGTCGAAGACCAGAGCGAGGTCGACGAAGACCGGCGCGCCAAGGCGCAGCTGCGCAACCGCATCATGCGGCAAAATGCCAACTCGGCGCTGCAGTTCTATGGCCAGTCGCTGGCCCGCGAGGTCGCGGCGGTGCCGGTCGGCATGCCGGAGGGGTCGCTGGTGCGCCGCCTTTACACCGGCGATCTCGGCCAGCCGAGCCAGGAGTGCTACATCCACTCGGTCGCGGCGTACTGTGCACTGCGTCACTTCCTCACGGCCCAGGCCTATGGCCCCGGTCTCTACATCATGGGCGCCGTGGAGAGCGGGCGGCTCGACGCTCGGACCGCAGTTCCCGGCGGCACCTTGCAGGACCTGGCCAACCAGGCGACGACCCTGGCGGAGCTGCTGACGCTCTGGCAACGGGTGCTGGCCAGCAGGCAGCACGGCCACATCACGCCGGCGATCCACGACGCGGTGGCCGCGCTCGCCGAGCCGGCGCAGGTGGCCGATAGTGTGGGCGAGATTGTGGCCCACTACCGCGAGCAGCTTGCCTGGCTCGCCGCAACGGTCGGCGTGACCGGCACGCCCAACCGCGACCTTGCCCGGGAGAGTGCCAGCCGCAGCCGCCTGGGGGCAGGGCACAGGCCGCTGCCGGCCGCGCCGGGAGCGGCGCCGGCAGCGGTCGCCAGCGCCCTTTTCGACTGGACGGCGCGCTGGGTGCGCGAGTTCGCCTCGGCGAGCAACGGCCTGCGCGTCGCGCCGGCCGAGGTGCACGGCGGCCACTGGCCCGACATCCGCTACGACGGCCTGGGCGCCGCCGCCAAGGCCAACGGCGACCTGACGCGCCTGCCGGACGCCAATCTCGCCGCGGTGCTGGAGGCGTTCGTCGACCGCCGCCACCTGTCGAGCAACGGCTGGCCGCACCCTCTGGCCGCCGTCGACTACTTCGACCATGCATTGCGGCATGGCGATCCGGTCGCCCTGCGGCAGCTGGAGCTGCTGCTCTGCGGGCTGACCGCCGGGGTGCTCGAGGCGCGGCCGCTCGGCGGCGGCGAACCGGCGGACTCGGCGCTGTCGCTCGAGGCGCTGGCCAGCGAGTACCGGCGCGAGGGGCAGGAGGGGCTGGCGGAGCTCGGCGTCTTCCTGTGCGAGGGCGATCCCCGGATGGTCGGTTTCAACGCCCCTCACACCCTGCTCTGCCCGGTGCCGCGCCTTGACGACGAGGACGACGACATCTGGCAGCGGCTGTGGAACGCCCTCTCCGGGGCCCGGGACGGCGCGCGCTGGACCGACGCGGTCTCGCCCCAGAGCTGGGGCAGTCACGACCTTGCGGTGCGCCAGGTGCGGTCGTGGATCGCGGTGCAGAAGCGTGCCAACCCCGGGGCGGCGCCGGCCTGGACCCAGGCGTTCCAATGGTACGCCAACCAGGCCGAGACCACCTTCTTCACCGGCCCCTTCGTGCCGGTCTACTGGGAGAGCGGCGGCGCGTCGCGGGTGCTGCGCATCAACCTGCCCGGCCAGCCGGGCCAGGACGACGGCGGCTACGAGCTGCCGCCGGGCACGCAGGCGATCGAAGAGGCGGAGATGCTGCGGCTGGTGCCGGAGCTGACCAGGCTCGCCGACAACAGCGGGCGCGAGCTCTTCTCCAGCTTCCAGCTGCGGTTGCCCGAGCGCGAGGGTGCGGTGAGAGCCTGGTGGGACGAGCACCTGAACCAGCTGCGCCAGGCGGGCAAGCTCGACATCTGCACCCGCGCCAGGGACGGCGCCCTGCTGGCGGGGCTGCGCCAGGCCGGCATCCTCTACGCCGTCACCTTCCGCGACTCGCTGGTGCTGCGCGACGCCGATGTGAAGGTCTCCACCTGCACCCCGTTCTATCAGGATCCGGTTCCGGGATCGGACAAGCTGCGGGGCGAGCGCTATCCCGACGTGCCGCTGCGCTCCGACTACCTGGACCTGGTGCGTCTCCCCGAAGGGGACGACATCCTGGCCCGCGTCGCCGAGGGCGGGAGATTCGACTCGCCGGCCTTCCGCGCGCAGCGCGCCACCGACCCGCAGGGGCGGCCGGTCGTGCGTTGGAGCCTGCCGCTCAAGGGACGTGGAGCGGCGATGCCGGTGGAGGTCCGGCTGGAGTCCGATGCCCCGGCCACCAGCCTCCATCGCGCCCACTTCATGGTCTGGCCGAGCTTCCGCACCACCACCGGCGCCGGCTGGAAGACCTACTACCTCTATGAGCGCTGCAGCGACCGGCGCCTGTTCTGCGACACCCTCTGGTTCGAGGCCGCGGGCGGGCGGCTGCGGCGCCGCCAGAGCGACGGCGTCGAGCTGCCCTACCCGCTGAGTTTCAGCGCCGGGACCGAGCCGGCCCACACCGGCGGTCCGCCGCTCGCCCTGGCCCTGCGCAGGATCAACACGAACGAGGAGCACGGGCTCTATCTGGTGCACTTGCGGCCCCTCGGCCCCTCCAACTTGCCGGTGGCCCTGGGGATCGACTTCGGGACCTCGCACAGCGTGGCGGCGGTGCGTACCAGCGACGGCGAGGCGCCGCAGCAGGTCAAGCTGCTCGCCGAGCTCGACCCGGCGAACGCCGCCAGCAGCCTGACCCTGCACGTGGTCGAGGACCGCGCCCACGTGAGCGCCGCGGCCGAGGACGCCGGCCTGCTGGCGAGCGGCAGCTGGCTGCCCACCTACCGCGAGCACGGCGAGGGAACGCTGCCCTCCGAGCTGCTGCTCTGCCGTACGCTCAAGGAGGCGCAGGCGGAGCCGCTCGAGCGTTGGCAGCCGGTGCGCGACTTCACCATCCCGCCCATGGACATCGCGCGCTCCAACCTGGCGCAGCACGTGCTGACCGACTTCAAGTGGGACACCGGCGCCGACTACTTCAAGGGCCGCGAGGCGCAGCTGCGCGAGCACTATCTGGGCCTCTTCCTGGAGCTGGTGACGGCCGACGTGATCCACAACCACCTGCGCGGATTCCCCGAGCGGCCGGTCGACGTCACCTTCACCTATCCGTTGCGCAGCGGCGAGGCGCAGTACCGCTCGCTCGGCGATTCGCTGGGACGCCTGCTGCGCCGGGCGAACGCCTCCTCCGGCCTGCGGCTGCAGCTGCGGGACGGCATCGGCCGCTTCGATGAGTCGCGCGCCGCGCGGGTGCCGACCGAGAGCTTCGGCGAGGTGTGCCTGGTCGCCGATCTGGGCGGCGGCACCCTGGACCTGTTCATCGCCCCCTACCGCGCGAGCGGCCCTAAGGCGGCACCCACCGGCAAGGGCAGCGCCGACCCGGCCGCCGCCGGTCCGCTGGAGGTCGCCGACAGCGTGCGCCTCGGCGGCAACCTGGTGCTCCGTCACATCGCCGAGCATCCGGCGGCCTACCTGCCGCGCGGCGGCGGCTGGCTGAGCGGCGATGCGCGCAGCCGGGAGACGGGGCTGCGCGCCTGGATGCGCTCCCGCGGCTCGTGCAGCCTGTTCGGCTTCGAGAAGAGCGACGGACTGACCCTGGCCGAGATGGATCTGCGAGGGTTCTCCAATCCGGCCGAGGCCGGGCAGGCGCGCCGCCTGCTCAACCGCTACTTCCGGCTGATCGAGGAGTACATGGCGCGCAACCTGGTGGCCTACCTGACGAAGCACTGGCTGCCCCTGACGCCCGAGAAGCACCATGCGAAGCTGCGGCTCTCGGTCCAGCTGCGCGGCAACGGCTGGCGTCTTTGGTACCAACCGCTGAGCTACGTCCAGATCACCCAGGTGGTCGAGGACGACGTGCGCCAGCGCGTCGGCGAGCTCTGGCCGCTGGTGGATGACAATCCCTATCCGCCACCCACCGGCGATCAGTTCTGGGAGAGAGCGGCCCGCTACGCGGTGAGCGATCCCAAGCCGGGACCGGTCAAGACCGTGGTCGGCCGCGCCATGTCTTTCGAGGATGTCAGCAGCCGCTGGTTCACCCACACCCTGACCGATCTCTCGGTGCTCCGCAAGGGCGACTTCGAGCGGGTGCCGTGGTACTCACGGATCCCCTTCGAGACCGGTGCCGCGCCGCATGTCGAGCTGGGTGAGATCACGCCGGCGCTGATCTTGAGCAGCGCCAAGAGTGACGAGAAATTCGAGGTCTCCACCCTGGAGGCAGAGCAGCAGGGATGGGTGAACCGTTCCCTGCAGACCGAGGGTCAGGCGGACGAGCAGGCGGGCACCTTCCGGGCGCCGGTTGCGCCGCTGGTGTGGGAGGCCGTTTTCAAGTCGCCGCAGTTCTGGCCCGATGGGGAGCCGCGATGACGGCAGGTCCCGACGATCCGCGGCACCGGCGAGACGGCTGGCGGCGCTGGCAGGAGATCGTGACTGCCGCAGGCGCCGGGCTGGCCTTCGGCCTGGTGGCCGGCTATGCCGCGGGCTCCAGGCATTGGCTGCCGGGAGCCCTGGCGAAGGACCCCGTGGCCGCGGCGGCCCTGGCTGTGGCTGCCGGTGTCCTGGCCATCACCGGCGCGACCCTCTGGCTGACGGCCGCCAACGGACGGCAGCTCAAGAGACTCCTGGAACGCGGCGCGGCGGCCGGGACGCCGCGCGTCGAGGACGGCGGCGGCTGGGCGGCCCCAACCGCCGGCCTCTTGTCGAGCTCATGGAAGCAGGAGGAGGCGGCGGCAAGGCCAACCCTCTCCACGGCTCCCGGCAGGGACGCCGGCGGGGCGCCGCCGTCGTCGCGCCGGCCTGCCGCCCCAGCGGGCGACATCGGCGGAGCGGAGCCGCTCGGTTCGAGCTTTGGCGACGGAGCAGGGAGCCGGCCGTGGCCCGGTGATCCGCCGGCGTCGTGGGGAAGCCGTCCGCCGGCGCCGCCGGACGCCGGCAGCCCCGGCCGCTTCCGCATGGAGGACCTCACCCAATCTGCCGGCCAGCCAACGGCAGATGGGTCCGCCGCCGCCTCGTCTCCGGTCGCCGAGCGGCTGGTCGCCGTCTGGCAACGCTACCTCGACGACGGCGACGGCCGTTTCGAGCCCGGGGGCCTCGGCCGTCAGCTCGAAGCCGCCGGCTTGAGCGGCAGGGTGGTGAAGGAGCCCTCGCTCGGGGAGCACGTGCTGGGAGTGGACCTTGGCGACGGCCGGATCTACCTCCTGCCGCACTTCAACAGCACGCCGCGCGCGGTGGCGGACTGGTTCGAGGCGCGGTCGCCGGCGCCTTCGCGCCTGGCCCGCATCCAGCGCCTTTGCCAGGTGGCGGTGGGCCACCGGGTTCAGGGTGGACGCGTCGAGCTGTGCTCCAAGGGAGCCGTCGAGTGAACCTCGTGCCGGTTGCGGCGGTGACGGTCGCTGGCGCACTGCGCTGGGGCGCCGGCCTGCTCCTCGCCGGCGCGGCGGCCGGTCTGGCCTGGCTGGTGGCCCATGCCTGGCGTTTCCTCCTCGCCTTGCGGCGGGCCGCCGCCGCGGCGGCTCCCGGCGGCACCGTCGGCATGATGACGGTGCGGCTCGCCGGGTTGGAGGGAAGGCTCGATGCGGCCCTGGAGCGGCTCGATCGCCTCGAAGCGCTGAGCGATGCCAAAGAGCACGACGACCGGCAGCGTCACGAGGCCGATGTCGGCGAGCTCCTGGGGTCGCTCCTGGAGATGAACCAAGCGTTGCGCATCCCGCTCGCGGTCCGGCCCCAGGCGGATCATCCGGCCCCGGCAGCGGCAGGAGCGCCGCCGGGAAGCCCGGTGCCGGACGGCGGCGAAGGAGGACGGCGATGACCTGGAACCCCTCGCGCGAGCGCGGGCGCCGCGACCTGCTGATCGCCGGCGCCGGCGGCGGTGCGGTGGTGCTGCTCCTCGTGGTCCTGCTCAGCCAACGCGACTGCGGGCCCGGGCCCGAGACACCCGGCGAGATTCCCGTCACCTGGACGCTGCGCCAGGCCGGCGCCGGCCAGCCGCCGCTCCCTCCCGTCGCACCGGGCCGCGATCTGTCGCTCTACCTCGACGTATCGCAGCCGATGGGCGGCTTCCTCCCTCCGGCCTCGCGAGCGCAGGAGCTCTCCGGCTTCCGCGCCGTGGTCCAGCTGACGCAGGATCACCTGATGAGCGTGGCGGGAGGGGGAGCGACGCGCGTGCAGTGGTTCGGCGTCGCCGCCGACGCGGATCCGCTGCCCGGTGCGCCGCGGCTGGAGCGCTCCCTCTTTCGCGGCAGGGAGACCCGCCTCGACCGGGCGCTCGAAAGGCTCAGGCGCTCGCTGACGGAGGGGAAGGTGGCGGCGGCAGCGTTGGTCACCGATCTCAACGCCTCCGACGGCCTGACCGGGGCGCTGGGGGCGCTGCGGCCGTTGAGCGCCTGGGTCGAGTCGCCCGAGGTGCGCAGCGGCGCGTTTCATCTTGGATTGCTCGGCGTGCGTGCACCTTACTGGGGCGTGCCCGGCCACGGGTGCGCGGCGCACGGCGACCTGGGCTGCTGGTTCAGCGAGCGGCGCAACGCCTACCTGCCGCTGAGCCGCGTGGCGCAGGCGCCGTTCTACGTCCTGGTCATGGGCCGCGGCCAGGAGGCGGTGACGGAGATCGGCGAGCGGCTGCGACGCGGCGCGGAGAACCTGGGGCTCAAGCCGCAATGGGAGCTGCTGAGCGCGCCCCCTTCCGCCACCGCACAGGGGAAGTGCCAGCTGGCCGAGACCGGACATGACGGTGAATCGCCGCAGCAGTCCGCCCTGGCCCGTGACGCTTCCGGCAGCTGGCAGTGTGTCCAGGATGACCGAATCGAGCTGTCCTGCGAGCTGCCGCCGGAGATAGCGCTCGCCGCACCCCGGCTCGAGGCCTCCTGGCATGAGCCGGGGGTGGAGCTGCCGAAGGCGGAGGCTGCGGCCGCCGGCGATCCGTCCGGCAGCGGCGGCCCCAGGCCGCGGCTGCGGCTGATCCTCCACTGTGAGCAGCTGCGCGACCACCCTCCGGCCGGCCCCCTGAGCTTGCGGGCCGTGGGGTTCCAACCCCCCATCCCGGCCCGTTGGGCGAGCTGGACCAGCGTCACCGACGAGCGCGAAGAGGATCTCGACAAGACCCCGGGGCTCGCCTACTTCGTCGACCGCATCCGGTTGCGTCCCGGAGCGGTGGAGGTGCGGTCGAGCCCGCTCCTGAGGATGTCCGGTGGTGCTGAACGGCGCTGACCTGGGCCGTTTGGCGGTGTTCCTGTTGGGCGGCGCCCTCCAGGTGCTCATCCTGGTACGGGCGTGGCGCGCCGCGCGCGGCGACGACCAGGCCCGCCTGGTCGAGCTGGGCGAGGCTTTCGGCGGCGACTTGAGCCGGCGGGCCGGCCGTGGCCAGGAGCCCGACTGGCTGCGCTACCGTGGCGAGCTGGACCGGCTGTTCGAAAGCCGCGACGAGCAGCTGCGGGCGCTGGCGTCGGCGGCGCTCGCCGCGGGTCTGGGAGCTACCCTGGTCGCGCTGCTGATCGGCCTGGTGCTGGATGCGGCGCGCCCGGACCGCTCGTTGGACTCGCTCTCGCTGCTGCGCAGCGCCGGGGTCTGCCTGCTCGGGAGCCTGCTCGGGGTGGCGGTCAATCTGGTGATCGTCATGGTCCTGCTGCCTTCGGCGGAGCGGCGCCATGCGCTGCGGGCCGGCTCGTTGATGCGCCATCTCGGGAAGGTCGCCGACCAGCACCCCCCCGTCGGCGCCCTGACCGGTCCGCTGCGCGAGGAGCTCGCGGCCATCCGCGAGTCGCTGGGCGCCGGCCTGGCGCAGGCGTTCGCCCAGGCGGTCACCGGCTGGCCCCAGGTGGTGACGCGTCTCGGCGAGCAGGTCGCGGCTCTGGGCGCCGTGGTCGAGGGGCAGGGCCGCGGGATCGGCGAGGCGGTGCGCGATCTGGCCGCCTGCTCGCAGACGGTCGCCAGCTCCAGCCAGGCCCTGCTGCCGGTGGCAGGCCGCCTGGGCGAGGTGGCCGCGCACCTGGCCGAACTGCCGGAGCGCCTGGGACAGGTGATCGATGCCAGCCGGGCGAGCTGGGCCGAGGATCTGCGGGCCCGGCAGGAGGAGGGCCTCCGCCTGCTGAGCGAGGTGCGGCGCGAGGCCGAGGAGTCGTCCCAGGCCCGCGAGCGCATGATGCTCGCGGCGGTGCGCGAGCTGCAGGCGGCGGTGGCCGACGAGCGGGCCGCGGTGGACCGCATCCCGGGGCTGCTGGCGGACGAGGTGGGGCGGGTGACGGGGGATCTGGGCCACGCGTTCGGCAGCGAGGCGCGCGCCCACACCCTGGATCTGGCCGAACGGCTGGCGGGGGAGCACGAGCGGCTCTGGCTGCGCGTCGAGCAGCATGAGCGCGAGGTGCGCAACAACATCGGCGTGGTGGTGACGGAGCTTCTGGAGCAGGTCGGCCGGCGGATCGGCGAGACCGTCGGCGAACCGCTCAAGGCGGCGGGGGAACGGTTGCAGCAGATCGCGGAGAGCCTGCCGGCGGCGGCTTCGCGGATCGAGGAGTCTCAGGCCGCCTGGAGCGGCGCGCAGCGGGAGGTGCTGAGCGGCTGGCAGGCGGTCGGCCAGCGGACCGAGGCGGCCGCGGAGCGCCTGGCGCAGATGGATGGTCATCTGGGGGCGGGGGTCGAGGCGCTGGCCGAGAGCGCCGGCCACCTCGAACGGGTCGCCCGGCTGGACGGCGAATTCGAGGCCACGCTGCGGGCGGCGCTGGCGGAAGCCGTCACCCGCCACCTGGCCGAGACCGGCAGCTGGCGCGCCGAGCTGACGGCGATGGCCAGGGACCTCGGCGCGGCGCAGGCACAGCTCGACCGCGTGCTCGAAGGCCAGTCGCAATTCATCCGCCGCTGCATCGAGGAGCTGTTACAGGGACGCCGGGCGGCGATCCTGGAGCCCCGCGGATGAGACGCCGGCGGGCTCTCGACGTCTGGCCCTCGTATGCCGATCTGATGACCGTCCTGGCGGTGATCGGATTGCTCACCGCCGCCGGTGTGCTGCGCCGCGACGCCGCCGCGCTCGCCGCCGAGAGGCGCTCGGCGCGGCAGCTCATGGACCAGGAGGCGCGGGTGCAGGAGCTCGTCCGGCAGGCAGCAGACGCCAGGAAGGCGGCGACGGCGGCGAGGAGCCAATGCCGTGAGGCGGCGATCAACCAGGGGATGTTCCAGGCCATCCAGGAGGTGCAGCGTCGGATCGACGAGATCTCAACCCGCTCGGGTCTGCGGTTCAACGCCGATCAGAGCCTGCAATTCGGCGACGACCTGGTGGAGTTTGCGCCGAGCAAGGTGGACCCCATCTGGCACGCCGGGGGCCGCGACCAGCTGCGCGCCTTCTGCCGGGTGGTGGCGCGCGCCCTCTCCTCCGGGTTGGTCGCCGGTTCACGGGCTGCCGACCCGGGATCGAAGTTCATCATCGAGGTCGAGGGCCATACCGATTCGACGCCCTGCCCGGGCAATCCGCACTGCAACTGGCTGATCTCCAGCGGCCGTGCGGCGAACTTCATGGCGGTGATGCGCGAACCCGAGTCCTGTCCCGGCGGCGCGGCCTGGAGCGTCCGGTCGATCGGCTACGCCGACACCAAGCCTCCCCCCGGCTTGCCGCCGACGCGCCGCATCGCCGTGCGCCTGACTCCGGATTACGGCCGCATCATCTCGGCCTTTAAGTCTGTGTCCCAGCACTGATCGGTGCTAAGCTCCCCGCCAACTAAGTTGCGCAGCGGAGATGGCGAAAAGGAGCGGGCAATGTGGATCGCAGGGTCGCGATTGGCGAGAGCTACGGTTGTAGCCGGTCTCTTGGCTCTCTGGTTCGGCTGGTTCGGCGCCCAGGCGCCCCGGCCCGCCTGCGCCCAGGGTGCCGCCGCGCCGGCCGGCGGCCAGGCCGGCGCCGTCCAGCAGCCGCAGGGGACCTGGCAGAAGCCGGGCGAGATCCAGCAGCCCAAGGGGACGTGGCAGACGCCGGGCGAGATCCAGGTGCCGCGGGGCATCCAGGCGATCAGGGCGCAGAGCGCGCCCTGCGAGCAGCGGCTGAGCGTGGTGGCCGACGCGCTCTTCGCCTTCAACCAGGCGGCGCTCGGCGCCGAGGCGGAGGAGACGCTGAGCGCGCTCGGGCCGCAGATCGCGCGCCAGGGCCAGCATCCGGTGGTGATCGAAGGGCACACCGACGCGATCGGCAGCGACGCGCGCAACCAGAAACTGAGCGAGGAGCGCGCGGCGGCGGTGCGGGCGTGGCTCGTGGCGCACCACTACGTGGCCGCGGCGACGCCGATCAAGGGCTACGGCAAGACCCGGCCGGCGGCGCCGAACACCCATCCCGACGGCTCCGACGACCCCGCGGGGCGGGCCAGGAACCGCCGGGTCGAGGTGGTCATCAAGACCTGCCCGTGAGGCGCGCATGAAAGCCTTGCGGTTCGCCCGCCAGGGCGCGCTCGATCACCTGGCAGTCGAGGATCTGCCCGATCCGGTGCCTGCCGCCGGCGAGGCGCTGGTGGCGGTGCGCGCCGCCGGCCTCAACCCCAGCGACCCCAAGAACGTCCTGGGAAAGATGGCGCAGACGACGCTGCCGCGCATCCCGGGACGCGACTTCGCGGGCGTGGTCGTCGCCGGGTCCGGCGCCTGGCTCGGCGCCGAGGTCCTGGGCAGCGGCGACGGGCTGGGCTTCACCCGCGACGGCAGCCACGCCGAGCTGCTGGCGGTGCCGGAGGAGGCGCTGGTGCGCAAGCCGCCGGAGATCTCCTTCGCGCAGGCGGCGGCCGTCGGCGTCCCCTACCTCGCCGCCTGGATGGCGCTGATCGACGCCGCCGGCCTGCGGCGCGGCGAGACGGCGCTGATCCTGGGCGTCAACGGCGCGGTGGGGGCCGCCGCCGGGCGCCTCGCCCACTGGCGCGGCGCGCGCGTCCTCGGCACGGTGCGCGCCTCGACCGACCGCACCCCGGTGCCCGCGGCGCCGTCGCCCTCGGCCGACGTGGTGATCGACCTCGATCGCCGCGGCCTGGTGGAGGCGGTCCACGAGGAGACCGGCGGCCGAGGCGTGGACGTGGCGCTCGACGTGGTGGGCGGGCCGCTGTTCGAGCCCTGCCTGCGCTCCCTGGCGCGCGGCGGCCGGCAGGTCTCGATCGCGGCGAGCGGCGATCCGCGGGTGAGCTTCAACCTCGCCGACTTCTATCACCGCGAGGCGCGCCTCTTCGGCATCGACACCCTGGCGCTCGACTTCGCCGGCTCGCGCCGCATCCTGGAGCAGCTCCTGCCAGGCCTGCGCGACGGCACCCTCGCCCCGCCGCCGCCGCGGATCTGGCCGCTCGCGGACGGCCCCGCCGCCTACCGCCTGCTCGACGCCGGCAAGGCAGAGTCCAAGATCGTTCTGGTGGGCCGCTGACGCACCCGTTGCCGAGGCATGCCGTCGTCGGCCCAAGTCGGACTTGGCTTGACCTCGGCGCTACAAGAACGTAGATTTTCCATGGAGAGTTGCGATGGCAAAGGACACTCAGATCTCCGCCCAGATCTCGGAGGCGACCCGCGCACTCATGGAGCGGTACGTCCGTCAGACCGGGGTGAAGAAAGGTCACCTCGTCGAGCAGGCGCTTCTTCATCACCTCCAAGCTCTCGAGGGTCTACCCGCGGAGTACATCATCCAGCCTCGCATCGTCGTCTCGCGCGGTACCGGCGAGGCAATGCTCCGGCAGGCCGAATCGGCCGAGCCCACGCCGGCGCTGCGTGAGCTGATGCGCGATGGAGATTAGGGCCCTTCGCCCGACGGACGACCGATCGGCCTTCCAGTCCGGAGACGAAGACCTTGACCGTTTCTTCCATCGCTTCGCGGGCCAGAACCAGTTCCGGCATCATCTAGGTGTGACCTACGTCGCGGTCGAGGCCGGTCGCATTCTCGGCTACGCCACGATCGCACCGCGGCACATCGACATCGAGAACCTGCCCGAGCGCTCCCGTAAGAGGCTTCCCCGCTACCCGGTGCCGGTCCTCGGACTCGCCCGTCTCGCGGTCGACAGGTCATCTCGGTCCATGGGGCTCGGCGGCCAGCTGCTGCGCTTCGTATTTGGGCTCGCCGCCAAGATGGCCGACGATGTCGGCTGCTCAGGCGTGGTGGTCGACGCGAAGCCGAGCGCGGTGGACTTCTATGCGAGATTCGGCTTCACGCCGTTCGATCCCCTGGAAGGCCGGTCAGAGATGCGCCCGCCACCTACGGCGATGTGGCTGCCAATCCAAACCATCCGGGCGGCAGGCCGAGACACGACTTGAGCGTGCCGGTCCAACTCGCGCCCACCGCGCCTTGGTGGGCGACAGCGGCTAACCGCCGGCGCTGGTGGTGAAGGCGAGCGTCAGCAGGGTCTGCTGCTCCAGGAGGTGGGCCTTGGCGGAGCCGGTCGCGGGGCTGCCGGAGGCGTGGCGGCGGACGGAGCGGAGGGGGCGGCCGGCGAGGCGCTCCAGGCGCGGGTGGACGTAGAAGAGGGGGCCCTGGTTGGCCGGCTCCTCCTGCACCCAGACCAGGTCGTGGCAGTTGGGGTGGCGGGCCAGCTCGGCCAGGATCGCGTCCTTGGGCAGCGGATAGATCTGCTCCAGGGTGACGATGGCGGTGGTGCGGTCCTGGCGCCGCTCGCGCTCGCGGCGCAGCTCGTGCGCGATCTTGCCGCTGCACAGGAGGACTCGGCTGGCGCCTTCGATGGCGGCGTCGGGGATCACGTCGAGGAAATGGTCGCGGCTCAGCTCCTCGACCGGCGACGAGGCCTCGCGGGCGCGCAGCATGCTCTTCGGGGTGAGCACGACGAGCGGCTTGCGCCAGGTGCGCAGCGCCTGCCGGCGCAGCAGGTGGAAGTACTGCGCGGCGGTGGACGGCTGGCAGACCTGGATGTTCTCGTCGGCGGCGAGCTGGAGGAACCGCTCGATGCGGGCGCTCGAATGCTCCGGGCCCTGCCCCTCGTAGCCGTGGGGCAGCAGCATCACCAGGCCGGAGAGCAGCTTCCACTTGTCCTCGCCGGCGGCGATGAACTGATCGACGATCACCTGGGCGCCGTTGGCGAAGTCGCCGAACTGCGCCTCCCACAGCACCAGGGTCTCCGGGTAGTCGCGGCTGTAGCCGTACTCGAAGCCGAGCACCGCCGCCTCGGAGAGCATCGAGTCGTAGACCTCGAAGCGCGCCTGGTCCGGCGCGACGTGGGCGAGCGGCGTGTGCTCGGAGCCGTTCTCCACGTCCATCCAGACGGCGTGACGGTGGGCGAAGGTGCCGCGCCGGCTGTCCTGGCCGCTCAGCCGCACCGGCGTGCCGCCCCGCACCAGCGAGGCGAAGGCCAGGGCCTCGGCCATGCCGTAATCGACCGGCCGCCTGCCCTCGGCCATCTCGGCGCGCTGCCGCGCCAGCGCCTCGATCTTCTTGTGGATGGAAAAGCCCGCGGGCCAGCGGGTGAGCGGCGCGGCGAGGGCGCGGATCTCGTCGAGGGTGAGGCCGGTCGCGGCCTCGTAGGCGGGCTGCCACGGGCCGCCGCGGTAGCGGTCCCAGTAGCCGGGCAGGGTGCGCATCGAGGGCTTCTTCTCCAGCCCCCTGGCCGCCTCCTGCGCCGCGTCGAGCTCGGCGCGCACCGCGGCGGCGCGCCGCTCGGCCTCGGCGCCGGTGACGCCGATGCGCTCGGCGTAGATCTTCCACAGCGGCGGATGGCTCTCGATCTTCCTGTAGAGCAGCGGCTGGGTGATCGTCGGATCGTCGGTCTCGTTGTGGCCGTAGCGGCGGTAGCCGATGAGGTCGATCACCACGTCCGATTGGAACGCGAAGCGGTAATCGACCGCCAGCGCCGCCACCCGCACCACCGCGTCCGGGTCCTCGCCGTTGACGTGGAAGATGGGCACCGGCAGGCGCTTGGCGACGTCGGAGGCGAAGCGCGACGATTGCAGCGCCCGCGGCTCGGTGGTGAAACCGATCAGGTTGTTGACGATCACGTGCACCGTGCCGCCCACCGCGTAGCCGTCGAGGTCGGCGAGGTTGAGCGTCTCCGCCACCATGCCCTGGCCGGCGAAGGCGGCGTCGCCGTGCAGCACGATCGGCATCACCCGCGCCCGGTCGGCGTCGCCCAGCCGCGTCTGCTTGGCGCGCACCCGCCCCAGCGCCACCGGGTCCACGGCCTCCAGGTGGCTGGGGTTCGACACCAGGTGGAGGTCCACCTCGCGGCCGTCGCGGGCGCGCCAGGTGCCGGTGGCGCCGAGGTGGTACTTGACGTCGCCGCTGCCCAGGACGCTGCGCGGATCGACGTCCTCGAAGCCGGCGAAGATCTCCGCCGCCGGCCGGCCGATGGTGTTGACCATGACGCTCAGCCGGCCGCGGTGGCTCATCGCCAGCACCACCTGCTGCGCGGCGTGGCGCGCCGCCCCTTCCAGCATCTCGCCGAGCGCCGGGATCAGCACCGCCACGCCCTCGATCGAGAAGCGCTTGCTGCCCAGGTAGCGGGTCTGCACCAGCTGCTCGAAGGTCTCGGCGCGCAGGATCTGGTCGAGCACCAGGTGGCGGTCGGCCGGCGGCTCCGCCGCGGCCTCCAGCCGTTCGGTGATCCAGCGCCGCCGCTCCGCCTGCGGGATGTGGGTGAACTCGGCGCCGATCGTGCCGCAGTAGCGCCGGCGCGCCCAGGCGGCGGTCGCGGGATCGGCCTCCTCCGCCAGCGCCGGCTGCGGCTCGGGCACCAGGCGTCCCAGCGGGTCGAGGTCGGCCTGGAGGAACCCGAGGCGCCGGAAGGCGTTCAGGGTCTTCAGGTCGAGCTCGGGGCGGTCTTGAGGCTCGAGGAGCGCGGGCGAGACGGCGGCGGCGGTGGTGGGCGTGGCCATGACGGTCCAAGGATAGCGCGTTCGCCAAGCCGGGGCAGCTCGGCCGGGCGCCGGCGACGCCGGCGACGCGCGCCAGGAGCGCAGGAGGCGAGCCGGAGAGCGGGGAGTAAACCGCGCCGCCGCCAGGTTAGAGTACGCGCCTGCACCGGCCCTGCACCGGCCGCCGCCGGCCTCTTGGATTGGACCCCTGGGACTCCCCGGGACCCGAGGGAGCCGTGGAGAGGAGCCTGGAGATGAGATCGAGGCCGAAGCTCGCGTTGCTGCTCGCCGGGGGGGCCCTCCTGGCGGTGCTGCTGCTGGTCGTGGCGCCGGCCGGCCGGCTGGCCGCCACCGGCGTCAACCTCGGCCCTCTGCCCCTGCAGCCGGCCACGACCGGCGGCAGCGCCACCCTCGACCGCGCCCTGGCCAAGCTCTCCGTCCACAAGCGCCTGCTGGTGATCGCCGCCCACCCGGACGACGAGGACACGTCGCTGCTGACCCTGGTGTCGCGCGGCATGGGAGGCGAGGCGGCCTACCTGTCGCTCAGCCGCGGCGAGGGCGGCCAGGACCTCATCGGTCCCGAGCTGGGGGTCGGCCTCGGGCTGATCCGCAGCCGCGAGCTGCTGGCGGCGCGCGCCGTCGACGGCGGGCGCCAGTACTTCACCCGCGCCTACGACTTCGGCTTCACCATGTCGCTCGACGAGACGCTCGGGCAGTGGCCGCGCGAGGTGCTGCTCGAAGACGCGGTGCGGGTGATCCGCCGCTTCAAGCCGCAGGTGGTGGTGTCGATCTTCCCCGGCACGCCGGTCAAGACCCACGGCCAGCACCAGGCGGCCGGGGTCACCGCCTTCGCCGCCTTCCCGGCGGCGGGCGACCCGGCGGCGCTGCCCGCCCTGGCCGCCGAGGGGCTGGCGCCGTGGACGCCGCAGGCGCTCTACCGCTCCACCTTCTTCGACCGCCCGGCCACCACCCTGACGCTGCCGCTCGGCGAGATCGATCCGTGGAGCGGCAGGTCGGTGTTCCAGCTCGCCATGGCCAGCCGCAGCCAGCACCGCTCGCAGGAGATGGGCCTGCTGCAGCCGCTCGGCCCGCAGGAGACCCGCGTGGCCTGGGTGTCCGGCGGCACGGGCGCCGCCGCCACGGACCTCTTCGCCGGCATCGACACCCGGCCGCGCGCCATCGCGGCGACGATCGCCGATCCCGCGGTCCGCGGCCGGGTGGCGGCCGACCTGGATCAGGTCGAGGCGCTCGCCAAGTCGGCCCGCGGGCAGCTCAACCCGGCCCGGCCGGAGCAGGCGCTGCCGGCGCTGCTCGACATCGTGCGCCGCCTCGAGGACGCCCTGGCCCAGGTCGGCCCGAGCGGCCAGGCCGCCGCCGCCGCGGGCGCCGCTCCGGGCGGTCCCGGCGAGCAGGCCGCCGCCGAGCTGCTGGCCGAGAAGCTCCAGGTGGCTGAGGACGCCGCGGCGGTGGCCGCCGGCATCGCCCTCGACGCCACCACCGAGCGCGAGGCGCTGGTGGCCGGCGAGACGTTCAGCGTGCACGCCAGCCTCTGGGACAGCGGCGCCGCGCCCCTGACCGCCGCCGCGGTGACCCTGGAGCCGGCGGCCGAGTGGTGGGGCTCCGGCCCTGGCCACTCCGGCGGCACCGGCGGCACCGGCCGTGGCGCTGGCGCTGGCTCCGCTGACTCTGCTGGCTTCGCTGGCCCTGCCGGCTCTGCTGGCGCCGCTGGCTCTACTGGCGCCGCTGGCTCTGCTGGCGCTGGCTCTGCCGGCCCCGGCGGCTCCGCCCCTGCCGAGGCCGGCGCTCCCCGCCCCGGGCTTCCCGCCGGCGCGCCGCAGGCGGTGGCCGCCGGGAAGCTGGCGCAGTGGGAGCTCAAGCCGGCGGTGCCGGCGTCGGCGGCGCCGAGCGCGCCCTACTTCCTGCGCCGGCCGCTCCGCGGGAGCCTCTACGACTGGAGCGGCGCCAGTCCCGCCGAGCGCGGCGAGCCGTTCGGGCCGCCGCCGCTCACCGCGCGCTTCTCGTTCACCCTCGACGGCGTGCCGCTCATCCTGACCCGCGAGGTCGTCCACCTGCACCGCGACGAGGTGCGCGGCGAGGTGCGCCGGCCGCTGCGCATCGTGCCGGCGGTCGAGGTGGCGGTGGACGAGACGATGCAGGTGTGGCCGCTCGCCCGCCGCGATCCCAGGAGCCTGCGCCTGGTGCTCACCTCGCACCGGCGCGAGCCGGTGCACGGCCGCCTGGAGGTGACGCCGGGGCCGTCCAGCCCGCCGACGGCACCCGGGGCGGCGCCGGCGATCCCCGGGGCGCCGTCGTCGCCGCCGCCGCCGGCTGCCACCGGCGCGCCCTGGCCGGCGATCCCTCCGGTCCCCTTCGACCTTCCCGCCGCCACCGACGACGAGGGCGAGCCGGTGGCGGTGACGCTCACCCTGCGCCCGCCGGCGGCCCTGGCGCCGGGGCGCTACCCGCTCTCCCTCGCCGCCGTGCTCGACGACGGCGCGCGCTTCTCCCTGGCGGTGCCGGTGCTCGACTACGAGCACATCCGGCCCACCCCCTACCCGCACGACGCCGCGGTCGAGGTCAGCGCCTTCGACCTCAGGCTGCCGCCGCTGCGGCGGGTCGGCTACGTGCGCGGCGCCTCCGACCGGGTGCCGGAGTTCCTGCGCCAGGCCGGCGTGCCGGTCGAGCTGCTCGGCGCGGCCGAGCTGGTCGGCGGCGACCTCGGGCGCTACGACGCCATCGTCGTCGGCAGCCGCGCCTACGAGAGCGAGCCCGCCATGGTGCGGGCCAACCCGCGCCTCCTCGCCTACGTGCGCGCGGGCGGGCTGATGATCGTGCAGTACCAGCAGTACCCCTATGTCAACGGCGGCTTCCCGCCGTACAAGCTGGAGATCGCCCGGCCGCACGACCGGGTGACCGACGAGACGGCGCCGGTCGCGCTGCTCGACCCGGCCAGCCCGGTGTTCAACCTTCCCAACCGGATCGGCCCCGCCGACTGGCAGGGCTGGGTGCAGGAGCGGGGCCTCTATTTCGCCCACAGCTGGGACCCGGCCTGGACGCCGCTGCTCGCCATGGCCGACCCCGGCGGCCCGGAGCAGCGCGGCGGCCTCCTGGTGGCCACGGTCGGCAAGGGCAGGTACGTCTACACCGGCCTGGCGCTCTTCCGCCAGCTGCCGGCGGGGGTGCCCGGGGGGTACCGGCTGTTCGCCAATCTCCTGGCCCTGCGATGAGGCCGCGCGGCGGCGCCGCCGGCGCGGCCTCCGCCTGCCAGATGGCGCCCCGGGGAGCGCCGTCTGGCAGGCGGAGGCCG
>JASLEW010000443.1 GCA_030150965.1 Thermoanaerobaculia bacterium
ACATCGGCCCGCGCCGCCGCCGCCGGCACCAAGGCCGACTCCTTCTCGTTGCCACTTGCTTCGCTCATCCCTTCCTCTCCTTCCGGAGGGGGGGAATTTTAGCGTCCGGCATGGGGGGAATTTAGGCGTCTCGCTGACACCACGGCCGCTCAGTCCCCGCCGCGCCGGGCGCGCTCGCCGGTGCTCAGCGCCCGTCCTCCTGCCGCGGCAGGCCGAGGGCCGCGGCCGGCGCCCGGCGCTTGCCGGCACCCGGGGCTTGCCGGAGGGCCGCGTGGAGCCGCGCGCCTGGGCTCAGCCGTGCGCGGATCAACGATCGAAACGGCTGCAGCAGCGAGTCCGTCTGCTTGGCGAATCAAGCCTGAGATGGATCAGGCCAGGTGGGGTGCCTTCAATGGGCGGTGATGCGCCGGCCGCGGGTGAAGGCAAGCCGTTCGCGCGCCGATTGACAAGACGGCGCGTGGAAGGGTAGCTTCGCCGTTGACCATCAAGCGAATCTCATGTTCCATCGACGCGCGGCCCGCAGCCCGCCGGCCGGCCGCGTTGGTGAGCCCTGGGAGGGCGTATCACCTTCAAGCTGGAGCTCTCCCGGGAATGGCTCCCGGGGAGGAAAGGAGGACGTGAACCATGAGAGTCCGTCTCGCCTTGGCGGCTCTGGCCGTCGCTTCGATCTCGCTCTGGTTGGTCGGACGTGAAGCGGTGGGGCCGCGGCCTGCGCTCGCCGCCGACGTCGCTGCGCATGCCGCTGCCGCGGATGCCGTCGCGGCAGCCGCGCCGGACGCCTGCAGCTTCCCGTCCCAGGTGGAGGGCTCGCCGGCGGAGACCGCCTGGCGCATCTTCGTGGCGGCGAACTGTTTCACCGGCCCCCGAACCGCGCAGATCATCAGGCAGCTCGCCTGGGAGCGGTGGAGCGAGCAGCTGGAGGTCTACCCCGCAAGCGGCAAGCCGGGTCTCCCAGGCGCCAAGCCGAAGCGCCTGCACGGCAGCCCGCTGTTCCTGGCGCTGGCCGCGAAGGGCGCCGCAGCTACCGAGCTGAATCCCGGGGAATGCAACACGATGCAGGCGCCGCCCTCCAACGTAGTACCGGGTGCGAGGGTCTGCGAGGAGGTGAGGCTCAACCCGCCGGCCAAGCAGTTGGTGGAGAGCAGGAGCTTCGAGGTGCGCTCGGGCCAGGTCACGGCCGCCAAGGACGGCCAAACCGTCGTGTTCCCCGAAGACGCCATCGAGATCAAGGTGGACTGGATTCCCGCCACCGACTTCCCCAAGGACAAGCAGTTCAGCTGCGCCAAGCCTCCGGAAGGCGTGCACGTCGCGATCATCGACGGCGTCTGCTATGCCATGGCCGGCATGAATATCATGTCGAAGCTGATGCCCAACTGGATCTGGGCGACGTTCGAGCCCCAGAGCAACTTGACCAACCCCAATCGCTGCATGACCTTCGGGCCCTGCAACGATCCCTGGGGTTCGGACCCGCCGACCAGCAGCGGCGGCCCGGGCGGGTTCACCAAGCAGACCCAGAAGCTGGCGGACCTCATGAAGCGGGCAAAGCTGGCTCCGGAGTTCTACAACTACCGTCTCGACGGGGTCCAGACCGAGTTCGGCACCCGGAAAAACCCGACGCTGCTCGGCAACTCGATCGTCGAAGGCGAGAACGCCGGCCTGAAGGCCGGCGAGGCCTCGTGCATCACCTGCCACTCGGTGTCCACCGTCAACAAGGACGGCACCGACGGCATCCGCAACATCAGCAAGCCGCCACAGGTCGGCCCGGAGTATGTGCCTCCCGCCGGCGGCTGGATGGCGCGCGATTTCGTGTGGTCCATGGCGGAGGCCTGCCCGTGCGGGCTCCAGAGCTGCAAGCCGAAGGGCCCGCCCTGCGGGACGGCGGAGAAAGCGAAGAAGACGAGTCATTAGAGAGGGCGGGAGTGGGCCGCCTGCGGCTGGCCGACGAGCCAGAAGGATGCTCGAACGCTTCCTCTTGAGGTCGTCGGTCAGGAGCAGGGGCTGCGCCGGGGTGATCGCGGAGGGATTCAGGGAATCCAGTGCGGATGGTACCAGGCGGTATAGGTTGCGACGCCCAGCGCTAGGACGATCCACCACAGGGCCAGCAGCGTCCGCATCCAGAGCTTGTAGCGGGTCAGCCGAAGGTTCGCAGGCAGCAGTTTCGTTCCTGCCGCGAGAAAGATGTAGACGCCCATGCATTGTGCGGCCGTACCGAGCACCGCATGCGCGGCGGCAAGCGCATAGAAATGCCTGCCCAGCTTGGCCGGAAGCCCGGGCACGACGAGCGCGCGGAACGGCGGCGCCATGGCCGTGGCGATCAAGGCCAGGTTGAGCAGGACAACCGCCGCTTGGCACTTGGCATGGAGGTCGAAGCGCCGCCGGCGCGCGAGCCAGGCGCCGATAAGCAGCAGGGTGCCCATCCCCAGCTCGAGAACCAGGGTCACGTCCGCCCCCAAGGGTGCGGCACTGTTCAGGAAGCCAGGTTGCATCTGCATGCTCCTTCGCTTGTCCGGGGAGGCGGATCTCGGGAGCCCGAGAGCGCTTCTCGTCACCCCTACTGGACGATCCCGAGGTCCATGACCTCGATCGAGCCCATCTATTCCCGGCGCCGTCTCGTGCGACTCGCCGAGCGGAGTTGTCTCGGTCGGCCCCGGGGGGCGGCGGAGGCAGGGCCGCCACGAGCTCCGGCTGGGCCAGTACCCAGGCCCGGTGCGCCGCCCGCTTCGCGGCTTCGACGCTTGCGAGATACTGGTCGATCGCTGTCATGTCCACCTCGCTGCCCGGTCATAGACCGGCAGGAGGCACCGGGAGCGGTCCCCCACCCAGCCCGAGTTGGGGGGTGCGAGGTGTCCTGCTCGGCACCGCGCAGGGCACCTCTTTGAAGAGAGGGGCTGGTTCGCCCCTCGCGACGAGAGGAGAGGCCCGATGAAAAAGCACGTTCCCCCGCTCAAGCTGCACCGCGAGACGGTGCGCTCGCTCACTCCCCGTGCGCTTGCCGAAGCCGCTGGCGGCGGCCTGACCTACACCTGCACCCAGAACAACCACACCTGTGTGGCGAGCTGCAGCGACGTGCCTTGCGACTGACCTGGACCTGGCCGGCCTGGCGGGAAAGCCACCGGCCAATCCCCGGTGGCGAGGTGCTGCAGCGGAGGAGTTGAGGTGGGGCGCCGGGTGCTGGCGCCCGGTGCTGCACCGGGCGGCCTGCTCGGCGGCGGCCGGGTGGGCCTGCGCAGGGAGGCGCCGGCGGGAAGGGCGGCGAGGGCCTCAGCGTCCGCTGCCTGGTCCAGGGCGTCGCTGCTGCGCATCACGAATCAGGGAATCGTCCGACGGGAGCTGACGGAAACAGCGCCCGGATCTTCGCGGGATCGGTTTCAGGATGGGGGCTCGAGGCGGAGCGGAGAGAGCAGGAGGAGCCGGTCCCACAGGGGATCGACGCCGGTCGCCGCGCCCAGCAGGACGAGGCCGATGCCGCTGGCGCCTTCCAGGAAGCTCTCGGCCGCACCGTGCGGTCGGTCCGCTGGATCCGCCGGCGAGAAGCCGCCCACGCCCATGCCGGGCGCTCGCATCTCCAGGAGGCGAAGGATCTCCCGGCGGGCGGCGCGCCGAAACATCGGCCGGCCCGTTTGCCGGTGGAGGCGCGCGAAGATCTGCGCGTAGCCCGCCGGCCCGAAGCCGATGCCGGGATGGCGCGCCGGCAGCTCGTCCAGGCGCGCGGTCTCCCGTGCGGCCACCGAGAGGGCTTCCGCGAGGAGGTCCGCGTCGCCGAGCGCGCGGGCGGCGTGGGCGAGCGCCGCGGCAATGCCCGCATCCGCGTAGGCCCACCCCGGATCGAGGCCCTGAGCTACCGGCGGCTGCCCGGGAGCGACCGCCCAAGGATAGACGCGCGGCCCGCCGTCCGGCAGGCGCTGTCGGCGCAGCCAGTGGACCGCGTCGCGCAGCAGCGGGCGGGCCGTGTCGCGTTCGACCCCCTCCTCCACGGCGCCGGCCAGGAAGGCGATCACGCCCGCGACGCCGTGCGCGAGCCCCAGGTTGAGATGGCCCTCGGGGAACCAGGTCCGGTTCCCGCTCTGCGGCGGGGTGTGCCAGGCAAGACCCTCGGCGGCGGCCTGGTGGCGTGCCGCCAACCGCTGGACGGCCCTCTCCACCAGCGGGCGGCTTCCGGACTCGAAGCCGTACACGCCCAGCCCGAGGACCCCGTCGAGCAGATCGTATGGCTCGGCGCTGCTCCCGGGGCCCTGGAGGTACGCGAGCAGTTCTTCGTCGAGGGCCTGCGTGGCGTCCGCGGCGCCCTCGACCCCGAGCACCCGCGCCGCGTGATGGAGGATCCAGGCCAGTCCGGCGGCGCCCCGGTGGAGGCACATCGGCTGGCGCTCGCCGCCGCCGGCGCGGTCGATGGCGGCGTCGAGCAGGGTCTGCGCCGCCAGGGCGTCGCCGGTCTCGCCCGTGGCACGCGCCAGGTAGGTCAGGCACAGCGCCGAGGACGCCAGGTCCCAGGCCGATGCGGAGCCCGGCGGCGGCGGGAGAAGCGCGCGGAGATCGCCGACGATCGCGTCGACCGCCGTCAGGGCCCGCCGGCGATCCTGCGGGGCGAGGAGCGGACGCCACGAGGGCGCCCGCGCGCCCGGCGGGCAGGCACGTTCTCGGGTCGCCCCCGCGAGCGGCAGCCCACCCTCCCTAGAGGTGTACGAAGGAGGTGTTGGGCTGGTGAACCACCAGCGTCGTTCTGCCCCCTGCGGCTTCATGCAGCGGGGAGCGATGGTCCAGTGGCAGCAGCGTCTCACTCCTGATCTTCAGCTTCTTCATCGCGGACCTCCCGCATGGGCAGCGCCCAGGTTCGAAGTGCAGGCGCCCAACGCGCCTACAGGGATAGGTGCCGAGCTGCGGTGAAAGGGGGGCCGGCACCGAGCGCCATGGCGCGCCGGCTGTTCAGCAGTTTCGCGACGTTATCACCGTGAAGTACGGCGTCTGAGTTCCCGAGCAATGACAGTAGAGGCCGCAGTCGTCCTCGCATCTGCCGACCACCGTCGTGTAGGTCGCATCCGAGTAGTAGATCCAGATGTCGTCATAGCTGTCACGCGCGCAGGAGAAGGCGGAGGCGTAGACGGAAGCGTGGAGGGAAGGCGGCACCGAGGCGAGCGCCGCCAGCGCCAGCACAAGTGCCAGGCCGAGCACCCGCAGGCGGTTCGTGATCATGAGCGCTCCTTTCTAGAGCAGGTTTTCAGTTTCGTCGCTGCTTACAAGAAAACTGGTGCGGTGGGCTCGCGATTTCGGGACGGCGCGGCGCGCCGCGAGCCCGGGCGCCCCTGCGGGGATCTCTGATGTAGACTGAGGGCCGTCCTGCACCGGTTCAAGTTGGGGCAGCCGGGAGACGTCGATGGCCACACCCCTGGACAGCGCGCAACCCACGCTCGGCGGCCTCATGGCCCTCCTCGCCAGCCTGCGCGGGGGGCGGTTGGCGAGCAGCCTCGCGCCCCTGCGGCGGCTCTTCGCCTTTGCCCGGCCCTACCGCCGGCGGCTGCTCCTGGCCCTCGCGGGGGTGCTCGTCGGCGGCGTCCTGAGCCTGGCCGGGCCCCTCGCCTGGAGCTTCCTGGTCGACTCCATCGTGCCCGGCGGCGATCCCAGGCTGCTCACCCGGGTGACCCTCGCCCTCATCGCCATCTACCTGCTGCAGAGCGGCACCTCGCTGCTGGTGGGCTACCTGCTGAGCTTCATCGGCGTGCGCCTGACCATCGACCTGCGCCAGCAGCTCTACGAGCACCTGCAGACCCTGTCGCTGTCGTTCTTCAACCAGCGCCGCACCGGCGAGCTGGTGTCGCGGGTGATGAACGACGTCCAGAACATCCGCGGCGTGCTCACCGCCGACGTCGCCGGACTGCTGCAGCAGGTGTTCACCTTTGTCGGCTCGCTCGCGGTGATCCTCTATCTCGAATGGCGCCTGACCCTCCTGATGGTGCTGCTGGTGCCCGCCGTGTCGATCACCTCGGTGATCCTCGGCCGCTTCCTGCGCAGCCTGTCCCAGGACCTGACCGACGTGGTCGCGTCCGTGACCACCGTGCTGGAGGAGTCGTTGAGCGGCATCCGCATCGTGCGCTCCTTCGTCCGCGAGGAGTACGAGGCCGGGCGCTTCGGGGCGCGGCTGCACCAGCTCTTCACCCTCGCGCTCCGCCGGCTGTACCTGGAGGTGATCTTCGGGCCGCTCCTCTCGGCGATGTTCTTCACCTGCACGGTGCTGATCATCTGGTATGGCGGCAAGCAGGTGCTGGCGGGCAAGCTCACCCCGGGGCAGCTCGTGACCTTCATCATCCTCACCTCGATGATGGGCGGCGCCATCAACTGGTTCGGCGGGCTGTGGAGCCGGCTGCAGCAGGCGGTGGGCTCGTCGCTGCGGGTGCTCGAGCTGCTCGACACCCGGACCGACGTGGTCGAGCTGCCCGGCGCCCCCGACCTGCCCGCCATGGCCGGCCGCCTGACCTTCGAGCGGGTGAGCTTCGCCTACGCCGCCCCGGGCCCCGGCGTCACCATGGCGCCGGTGCTGGCCGAGGTCTCCCTCGAGCTCGAGCCGGGCGAGATCCTGGCGGTGGTGGGCCCCAGCGGGGCCGGCAAGACCACCCTGGTCAACCTGGTGCCCCGCTTCTACGACCCCACCGCGGGCCGGGTGCTGATCGACGGCGTCGACCTCCGCACGGTGGGCCTCGCGGGCCTGCGGCGGCAGATCGCCCTCGTGCCCCAGGAGACGCAGCTCTTCGGCGGCACGGTGCGCGAGAACATCCTCTACGGCCGGCTCGAGGCGAGCGAAGAGGAGGTGATCGCGGCGGCCCGGGCGGCCAACGCCCACGGCTTCATCACCGAGCTGCCGGAGGGCTACGACACGGTGGTCGGCGAGCGGGCCACCAAGCTGAGCGGCGGCCAGCGCCAGCGCCTGGCGATCGCCCGCGCCCTGCTCAAGGACCCGCGCATGCTGCTCCTGGACGAGGCCACCTCCGCCCTCGACAGCGAGAGCGAGCACCTGGTGCAGGAGGCCCTCGAGCGGCTGCTGGCCGGCCGCACCGCGATCGTCGTCGCCCACCGGCTGAGCACGGTCCGCATCGCCCACCGCATCGCCGTCCTCGACCGCGGCCGCATCGTCGAGCTCGGCCGCCACGAAGAGCTCGTGGCCCGGGACGGCCTCTACGCCCGGCTCTGTCAGCGCCAGTTCCAGGACCTGCGCGAGCCGATGGCGCCGATAGCGCGGTAGTGTCCTACAGGACGCTGCCGGTGGCACCTCTCTATTGACCGGCATTGACCGGCATTGACCGGCATTGACCGGCACTTGGGCCGGACGCACCATGACGATCATGCATTTCTCCCACCGACCCCGTGGATCGAGGCCTCCCTCAGCGTGAGGGAGGTCTTTTCGAGTAACGCGTGTGACCTAAAGGAGCAGGTGACATGGCCAACGTTCAGGCGAGCACCCAGGCAGTCGAAGCGTTGTTCACGCAGGTTTTCCGTGACGGCAACTACGACCTCGCGGACGAGATCCTGACCGACGACTTCCGCTTCCAGTACCCCTTCCCGGGCTTCGCGCCGGGCCCCGAGGGCATCAAGCAGTTCTCGCGCGAATTCCACCAGGGCTTCCCCGGCTTCGAGGTGGAGGTCAACGACCTCTTCGGCACCGAGAAGGCGAGCGGCGAGGCCGAGGTCTCCATCCGCTGGACCCTGCGCGGCCAGCACACCGGCCCGTTCCTCGGCATCCAGCCGACCGGCAACTACGTCACCGTCTCCGCCATCGGCATCTACACCGGTCCCCACAAGCCGACGGACCCGATCGACCCCCAGAACAACGGGGCGACGGAGGGCACCCTCCAGGCCGGCTGGCTGGAGATGGACACCCTCGGCCTGCTGCAGCAGCTGGGCGCGGTCAAGCCGTTGCAGGAAGTCCTGCCCAACCTGCGCTTCTGATCGCCGGCAATGACCGGCGTCGCGGTGGCGCCGCTACGCGCCTCGGAGGAGATCCAGGGCAACGTCCTGGCGCCATTTCCCGAGGAGCATCAGGCCTTCCTGATGCTCTCCCTGGCCGATTCCGGAGGCGCCCGCCGCTGGCTGCGGCGGGCGCTCTCCGGGATCACCGCCACGGCGCAGGTGAACGCGGCTCCGGCCGGCGGTGTCGGCGGCAATGGCGCCGTCTGCCGGAGCCTCGGTCTTTCCCATCGCGGGCTGGTCCGCCTTGCGCCCGCGGCGGTCGCCGGCCTGGAGGCCTTCGAGGCCTTCCGCCAGGGTCCCGCGGCCCGCGCCGCCAAGCTGCGCGACCGCGGCCCCGGGGCACCGGAGCGCTGGGCTTTCGGCGGTCCGGGCCAGGCGCCCGTCGACGCCCTCCTCACCCTGGCCTCGACCTCGTCGGAGCGTCTCGAAGGAGCCCTCGAAGAGGAGAGGCGGCTCGCCGGCGACGGCGTCGAGGTCGTGCACGTGGAGCGTGGTGGCCTGCTCCCCGGAGCCATGGCCGGCCGCGAGCACTTCGGCTTCCGCGACGGCATCTCGCAGCCGGCGGTGCTCGGCCACGACGATCCGGCGGCAGGCGAGCCGGAGCGCCGGCTGACCCCGGCCGGAGAGTTCGTCCTCGGCCACCCGCGCCACGGCGCCGGCGGCCTCGGGCCGCCCAGCGTCTGTCCGGCGTGGATGCACGACGGCACGTTCCAGGTCTTCAAGCGTTTCCATCAGGACGTGCCGGGCTGGCGCGCCCAGCTGGCCGCGGCGAGCGCCGAGCTGGCCGGCCGCGGAGTGCCGATGTCAGCCGATGAGCTGGCGGCCCGGCTGATCGGCCGCTGGCCGAGCGGCGCTCCCCTGGCGCACTCGCCCGAGATGGACAGCGGCGCCGCGCCGGGCGCCGTCTTCGACTACGAAGACGATCCGCTCGGCCTCAAGACGCCGCGTTTTTCCCACATCCGCAAGATGTACCCGCGCTCCAACCTGGTGGTCGACCGCGAGTGGCACCGTTTGATCCGGCGCGCCGTGCCCTTCGGCCCGGTCTACGATCCCGCGGCCGGCCCCGGCTTCGGCCCCGACGCCCCGCGCGGCCTCCTGATGAACTCGTTCATGGCGAGCATCGAGCAGCAGTTCGAGTTCCTGCTGCGCGGCTGGGCCCATGACCCCGACTTCTTCGAAGCCGACGACGGGCCCGACCCCCTGATCGGCGAAGATGCCGCCCCAGTCGCGCTGCGCTGCCCCCTGCACGGCCGCCAGAACCTGTCCATCCAGCGCCACGTCCACGCCACGGGAGCGGTCTACGCCTTCGTGCCGTCGCTCAGCGCCCTGCGGCGCCTGGCCGCCGGCGAGCTGTAGAAGGAGCGGGTGGGGGAGGCGGATCGAGGGGGTGCGGGGAATATTCCCCTACGTCGTGCGCAAAGCCTCGGCAGGAGCCGTGCGGGCGGCACGCACGGCGGGCAGGTAGGAGGCCGCGGCAGCGACCAGGAGAAGCAGCAGGGCGGCGAGCGCGAACATCAGCGGATCCCGGCTTCCCACCTGGAACAGCAGCGACGCCAGCAGCCGGGTGGAAGCCAAGGCCAGGAGCACGCCGGCGAGGATGCCGAGGCCGGCGACCAGGAGCCCCTGGCCGAGGACCAGCCGGCGGATGCGGCCGCCGTCGGCCCCCAGGGCCATGCGGATGCCGAGCTCCCGGGTGCGCCGGGTGACGAGATAGGACACCACCCCGTAGAGCCCCACCGCCGCGATCACCAGCGCCATCAGCGACGCCAGCAGCAGCACCGTGACGGTGAACGCCATGCGGGCCCAGGAGTCGCGCACCAGGCGGTCCATCGTCCGCACCGGGGTCATCGGCAGGTTGGGATCGACGCCGCGCACGGCCCGGCGCAGGGACGGCGCCAGAGACGCCGCCGGCAGGCTGCTCGCGACCACGAAGGAGAGGCTGGCACGGAGGTCCTTGCTGCCGTCGGCGAGGCCCAGGAGCGGCTCGTAGACCAGGTCCACCGGCTCCTGGTCGAGGCCCGCCAGGCGCACGTCGCCCACCACCCCGACCACCGTGTACCAGCCCTGCCGTTCCGCCTGCGGCGCCCACGACGTCATCCGCTTGCCCAGGGCGCTGCCCTTCGGCCAGAAGCGGCGGGCCACCGATTGGCTGATCACGATGTTGCCCAGGCGCTGGCGGTAGTCCTCGGGCTCGAAGGTCCGGCCTTCCAGGAGCGGGATGCCCAGGGCGGCGAAATAGCCGGCGCTGGCGTTGGTCTCCATGAAGACCGGCGGCACCTCTCCCGGCCCCAGCGGGAGCTCCTCCACCACGAACCCGGAGCCGCTCTGGGCGCCGGACAGCGGCAGGTAGCTGGCCACGCCCACCGCCCTTACCCCCGGCAGCGCCGCCAGCCGTTCCAGGGTCGCCTCCACGAAGCGCACCCGGGCCGGCGCATCGGGATATGTCGTGGCCGGCAGAAACAGCTGGAAGGTCGCCGCGCCGCTGGTCCTGAACCCGGGGTCGATCTTCTGCAAGGCCAGGAGGCTCCGCACCACCAGCCCGCAGGCCACCAGCAGCACCATCCCCAGGGCGACCTGGGCCGCCACCAGGACATGGCGCAGGCGGTGCCGTTCGCGGCCGGCGGAGGCGCGGCCGCCGGCGCGCACCGCGTCCGCGAGCTCGCCGCGGCTCGCCCGCCAGGCCGGCAGGAGGCACGCCAGGACCGCCGCCAGGAGCGCCGCGCCGAGGGTGAACAGCACCGCCCCGGCGTCGATGCCCACCTGGTGCAGGCGCGGCACCGTGCCGGTGCCGAGCCGGACCACCAGGCGCAGGGTCCCCCAGGCCAGGACCAGAGCCACCCCACCGGCGAGGGCCGCGAGAGCCAGCCCCTCGGCGAAGAGGCCACCCACCAGCCGGCCGCGGCTCGCACCCAGGGCGCCGCGGACCGCCAGCTCGCCGGAGCGTTCTTCGAAGCGCACCAGGAAAAGGTTGGCGACGTTGGCGCAGGCGATGGCGAGGATCAGCCCGGCCGCGGCGAGCAGCGTCCACAGCACCGGCCGCACCTTGCCGACGGCGCTCTCCAGGAGGGTCGTGATCACCGGACGCAAGCCCCCTTGCTGGAGCACCTTCGCCGCCTCCTCGTCCGGGAAAGTGCCCGCCAGGTTGCGGGTCAGCTGCGCGAGCTCGGTCTGTGCCGCCTCGAGCGTCACCTGGCCGCGGACGCGGGCGATGGCACCCTCGTTGAAGTAACCCAGCCGTGCCTTGGCGGGATCGAGCACCCGCGGGACCCACAGCTCGGTCTCGGGCCTGGGGAAGTCGAAGCCGGCCGGCATCACCCCCACCACCTCGCGCGGCTTGCCGTTGACGTCGAGCGGCCGGCCGAGGATGCCGGCCTCGCCCCCATAGCGGCTCTGCCATAGGTCATGGCCGAGGATCACCACCGCGGTGCCGCCGGGCCGTCCCTCTTCTTCGCTGAAGGCGCGGCCGAGCTCCGGCGCGACCCGCAGGATGCGGAACGCGGAGGGAGAGACCACCGCCCCGGGTACGCGGACCGGCTCCTCTTTGCCGCTGAGGGTGAAGTCGGCGGTGTTCGCGAGGGCGATGCCGTCGAGGGTCTTGCTGTGCTCCAGGTAATGGAGATAGAGCCGCGCCGACATGCCCATCTTCTCGAGCTTGAGGCCCGGGGCGTCGTGACTGACCTCCACCAGGTGGGAGGGCTCCGGATATGGCAGCTGGCGCAGCAGCACGGCGTCGACCAGGGTGAACACCGTGACCACCGCCGCCAGGGCGAGGGCCAGGGTCAGCACGGTGACGGTCGAGAAGCCGGGCTCCCGCACCAGTCCGCGCAGCATCTGCTTCCATCCGCTCATGCTCGGGCCGGGATCATATCGCACCATGACGCGCTCGCGCGCTGAGGCCGCGGAGCGGGCGCGGCTCAGGCCGGAAGGCCCGGCCCTACCGGCGGCCCTCCCCTCCGCCGTCCGCGAGCGGCGGCGAGGGCGGCGTTCAGGTATCCTTGCGAGACCATGAACCGCGGGCCGGCACCAGCGTTTCGCCAAGCCCCCGCGGCCGCGGGCGCGAGCGCGCCGGCCACGGCCGACTTCGACCAGGCCCTGCGCCGGAGCGGCTGCGGGCCGCTGCGGCGCGGCAGGGTGACGACGCTGCAGGTCAACGTCGGGAAGCTCTGCAACCAGGCCTGCCATCACTGCCACGTGGACGCGGGCCCGAAGCGGACCGAGCGCATGGACCGACGGGTGGCGGCCCGCGTCGTGGAGCTGCTGGAGCGGAGTCCCTCGATCGAGACGGTGGACATCACCGGCGGCGCCCCGGAGCTCAACGAGCAGTTCCGCTACCTGGTGCTGGCCGCGCGCCGCCTGGGGCGCCGCGTGATGGACCGCTGCAACCTGACGGTGCTGCTGGAGCCGGGGCAGGAGGACCTGGCCGAGTTCCTCGCCCTGCATGCCGTCGAGATCACCGCCAGCCTGCCCTGCTACACGGCGGCCAACGTGGACCGCCAGCGCGGCCGCGGCGTGTTCGACAAGAGCCTGCAAGCCCTGCGGATTCTCAACGGCTTGGGCTACGGCAAACCGGCGAGCGGGCGCCTCCTCAACCTGGTCTACAACCCCGTGGGCCCATCGCTGCCGCCCCCGCAATCCGCCTTGGAGCGGGATTATCGCCAGCGGCTGCACGAGGATTTCGGCATCGAGTTCAATCGCCTCTTCACGCTGACCAACATGCCGATCCAACGCTTCGCCGCCGCTCTGGCGCAGAGCGGGCAGGCCGAGGTGTACATGGCGCTGCTGGTGAACCACTTCAACCCCGCGACGGTTGCCGAATTGATGTGCCGGAGCTTGGTGAGCGTGAGTTGGGACGGCCGGCTCTACGACTGCGATTTCAACCAGATGCTGGGGCTGGAGGCGCTCGCGAGCGCCGACGGCTGCACGCATGCCAGCGACCTGTGGTCGATCGCTTCGTTCGCGGATCTGGATCGGCGCCGGATCGCCACCGGCCCCCACTGCTTCGGCTGCACCGCCGGCGCCGGCTCGAGTTGCGGCGGCAGCCTCCGGTGAGGACGAGGGCGACGATCTGCATCTTCGCCCGGCCCCCGCTGCCGGGCCGAACCAAGGCCCGGCTGGCGGCCGAGCTTGGCCCCGAGGCCGCTGCCGCGATCGCCCGCGCGCTCCTGGCCGACACCCTGGCGGCCGCCCGCGCCGTGCCTGACGCCCGCGTCGTCCTGTCGGTCACCGAGCCATTCCAGGGCGAATCCGGCCTCGACCTCGAACAATGGGTGCAACCCTCCGGCGGCCTGGGGAAACGCGTGGAGTGGACGCTGCGCCGCGCCCTGCGGGTGTCGCCGATCGCGCTGGCCCTCGGGGCCGACACGCCCGGCCTGGCGCCCAGCATGTTGAAGCAGGCGTTGCGCCTGCTCGAAACCCACGACGCCATGGTCGGGCCCGCCGCGGATGGGGGCTTTTACCTGCTGGGCGTGAAAGCGTGCCCTGGCGGACTCCTCGACGGTATCCGCTGGAGCGGCAGGACCACATGCAGCGACACCGTGGCCCGGTTGCAGGACGCCAGCCTGTCGTGTGGGTTCGGCGTGCCCTGGTTCGATCTGGACACCGCGGCGGACTTGAAGCGTGCGGCAGCGTTGTTGCGGGAGGATGCCATCGCCGCCCCCCATCTCGCCGCCGAGCTACGGCGGCTGGACCTGTCATCCGCCGCATCGTGAAGGTCGCCGTCGTCATCCCGGTCTGGAACGAGCGGCCCAACCTGCCCGCCTGCCTGAGCGCGGCCCGCGCCGCCCTGCCGGCGGCCGAGATCATCGCCGTGGATGGCGGCAGCACCGACGGCAGCCGCGAGTGGCTCGCCGCCGCGCCCGGCGTCCGGCTGGTGGACTCGGCCCGCGGCAAGGGACCCCAGCAGAACGCGGGTGCCGCCGTCACCAGCGGCGACGTCCTGCTCTTCCTGCACGCCGACTGCGAGCTGCCGGACCGGGCGATGGCGGGGCTGGAAGCAGCCCTGGCAAACCCCCGAGCCGCCGGCGGGTGCTTCGACGTGCGTTTTGCCGAACGCCGCCCCTGGTCGCTGCATCCCTTCGCGCTGGGGATGAATGTCCGCGCCCGGCTCCTGCGCCGCTCGTTCGGCGATCAGGCGCTCTTCGTCCGCCGCTCCATCTTCGAGCAGATCGGCGGCTTTCCGAATTGGCCGCTGTTCGAGGACTACGAGCTCGTCCGCCGGTTCAAGCGACATGGCCGCTTCCAGGTCATCCCGATCCCGCTCACGCTCTCGGCCCGTCGTTTCCAAAAATACGGCGTATGGCGGACGTTGGTTCGAGTGCTGGCGCTGCAGCTCGGCTTTTACCTCGGAGTTTCGCCGCAGCGGCTCAAGCGTTGGTTCGCCGACGTGCGTCCCCACACCGACCGTCCCGCTCCGCGTTCCCTTTCCGGATCGAGCCCGTCAACGCGGCAGCCCTGACCGCATCAGGGGCGCCGCACCACCGTCTGAGGCCGGCATCGCCGCCTGCTCGGCGCGGCGCACACGATCTCCCGAGCGATCAGCAGGGCCGCCGCCGAATCGAAATATAAAGCTGAGATCCCGAGAATTTATGTCATCGTCGAAAACCTCTGGCGCCGCGGGCTACCAAGGTATAGAATGCTTTTTGCACGCGCCTCCGATCGCTCGCGGCTCGGCCGCAACCGGCGGCTTGAGGTGCGATCGGCAGGAATCCGATGAGAATCCTTGAGATCAAATTCGCCGAGGTCGGAAGGCGATGAACGCGAGCATGGGAGCCTGCGGCCGGGACCTGCGCCGTGCGGCACGGACGCTGCGCACCAACCCCGCCTTCGCGGTGGTGGTGGTGCTGACGCTCGGCCTGGCCGTCGGCGTCAACAGCGCCGTCTTCACCGTCGTCAACCGCTGCCTGCTCAAGCCGCTGCCGCTCGCCGATGCCGCTCGCCTCTACCTGCTGTTCGAGAGCAACGCGCGCCAGGACCTGACGCGCCTGCCGACCTCGCCCCCGAACTTCGACGACTGGCGCCGGCAGAACACCGTCTTCGCGGCGATCGAGGCCTTCCGCACCGGCAACCTGACGCTCACCGGGAGCGGCGTCCCGCGCGTCGTGCGGGCGACCTTTTCCACTCCCGGCCATCTGACGCTGATCGGCATCCGACCGGTCCTCGGACGCTTCTTCGTCGCCGGCGACGACCGGCCGGCGGCGCCGCCGGTGGTCATCCTGGGAAAGGCCTTCTGGCGGCGGCGGTTCGGCGCCGACCGCGGCATTCTCGGCCGGACGCTCGTCCTGGGCGGACGCCCCCATCAGGTGATCGGCGTCGCGCCCTCCCTCTTCGAGCAGGAGGACGAGGTCTGGGTGCCGCTCGCCGTCGATTACGCGCGCGCCGAGCGCGGCGAGCGCGACCTGCTCGTCACCGGGCGCCTGGCGCCCGGGGTCACGCCGCGGCAGGCCCAGGCGCAGATGAGCGCCATCGCCGCGCGGTTGGCGCGCCAGTATCCGGAGAGCGACGCCGGATGGGACGTCACCCTGGTGCCGCTCAAGGAGCAGGTGGTGGCCAACCTGCGCCCGCTGCTGCACGACCTGCTCGCGGCGGTCGCCATCGTGCTGCTGATCGCGTGCCTCAATATCGCCGGCCTGCAGGCGGTGCACCTCTCGGGGCGCCGGCGCGAGCTGGCCATCCAGGGCGCCCTCGGCGCCGGCCGCGGCCAGCTGATGAGCGGGCTCCTGGCCGAGAACCTCCTGCTCGCGGCGCTGGGCGGCGGCCTCGGCCTGCTGCTCGGCGCCCTGAGCACCCGCCTGCTGGTCGCCGTCAACGCCGGCCGCCTGCCGCTGCTCGACGAGATCCCCGTCGATGCCGCGGTGGTGGGCTACACCCTGCTGCTCTCGCTGCTCGCCGGGGCGCTGACCGCCGCGCCCGCCGTCTGGCGGGGCACCCGGCTCGCGGCGCTCGCGGCGGG
>JASLEW010000454.1 GCA_030150965.1 Thermoanaerobaculia bacterium
GCCCAGGGCCTCCTCCAGAGCCCGCGCCAGCGCAGCCGGGTCGCCGGCGGGCACCACCCAGCCGGCGCCGTGCTCGCGCAGCAGCCGGCTCATCGCTCCGCCCTCGGAGGTCACCACCGGGCAGCCGGCGGCCAGCGCGTCGAGGAAGCGGGTGCGCAGCGCCAGGCGGGTCTCCAGGGTCGGCCGGTGCGGCGCCACCAGGAGATCGACGTCCCGCAGCAGGTCGTGGCGCCGCTCGGCCGGCACCCAGTCGAGGGCGCGGACGCGCGAGCCCCACCACCCCAGGCGGCGGCAGCGGCGCTCCACCTCGCCGAAGAGGCGCTGCGGGGTGCCGGGGTTGGGGTTGTGGATGAGCAGCAGGACCCACCGCAGGTGCTCCAGCCGCGCCAGGGCGTCGAGCAGCGTCCACGGGTCGTACCAGTCGTAGAGGCCGCCGAAGAGGAGCCGGCGCTCCCCCGCGCCGGCCGCCTGGCCCGCACCGCTCGCATCGCGTGCGGCGCCCGCCGCGCCCGCCGCGGGGGCGCCGCGCGGCGGCAGGTAGGGGCGGTGCGGCGGCAGCTCTTCGGCCACGCCGAACGGCACCACGTCGATGAGCGTGCGCAGGTCGGGGTCCGCCGCCGCCAGCTCGGGGTTCACCCGGCCGAGAGCGGTCAGGAAACCGAGGTAGAAGGTGCGCTGCTCCTCCGACGAGCAGAGGAAGAAATCGCCGCGCGCCATCTGCAGCAGCCAGGTGGCGTGGTCGTTGCGGTAGGGGTCGAGCCCCAGCGACTCGCGGTAGGAGAGGTTCTCCACCAGCCACGGGTCGTAGAGATCGACGGCGACGGGCAGCCGCGGCGCCGCCAGCACCAGGTCGTTGGCCAGCTGCCCCTGGGCCACGGCGGCGGTGCAGCCGGCGAGGAGCGCGGGCAGCCGGTCGCGCTCGTAGCGGCGCGGCTCGACGCCCGCGGGCAGCAGGCCGGCGGTCTCCTCCACCGCGGCCGGCGACAGCAGGGTGACCGCCACCCCCTCGGCGGCCAGGCGGCGGGCCAGCTCCAGGTAGCGGATGCCGATCCCGGCCATGCGCGGCCGGATCGGCTCGCTCGCCAGCAGCGCGACGTGCGGCGCCGGTGCCATCAGCGGCGCAGCCGCTCCCAGAAGCGGTGAAGGCGCCAGGCGCGGGTCCCCTCCATCCGGCGCAGGATGCCGTTGAGCCGTTCGATCTCGGCGTAGGTGCGCCCCAGGTGGCCGGCGTGCTCCGCGAGCTCGCCGCGCAGGCGCCCGGCCTCGGCCGCCGCCCGGGTGACCGCGGCGTCGCGCTCCACGATCCTCGCCGCCAGGCGCTCGGCCTCGAGCGCCAGGCGCCGGTGATCGGCGAGCACGGTCTCCAGCTCGCCGTTGGCGGCGTGATAGCGGTCCTCGAAGTGAAAGCGCTCCGCCGCCACCTCGCGCTGCGCGCGCTCCAGCTCCGCCGCCGTCTCGCGCGCCGTTCCCAGGTCGCGGCGGCTGGCGGCGAGCGCCTCGCGCTCGGCCACCAGGTCGGCGCGCAGCGTGTCGACGGCCCGCGCCAGCGCCCCGGGGGTGAGGCGTGCCGCGTGCTTGGCCAGGACCCGCGCCTTGACCGTCAGGAAGTCGCCGCGGTCGCGCGGCTTCTCGCCGAAGACGTGGGCCATGGGGCCGCGGAAGTGGCGGTACTCGCAGGTGACGCGCGCCAGGTGGTGGAACGGCGCCAGCGCCGCCAGCCGGATCAGCAGGTCCCAGTCCTCGAAGAAGGGCAGCTCCGCGTCCGGTGGTCCTGCCGCCGCCAGCAGGCCGCGCTCGATCAGGAGGGTGTTGAACGGGATGTAGTTGTCGGCCAGCAGCAGGTCGGGGTCGAAGTCGCGGCTGTAGGGGAGCCGCCGCTCGCGGCAGCTCCACCCCTGGCCGTCCAGCTCGTAGATGCCGACCGCCGCATCCGTGTAGGCGATGCGCACCGCGGCACCGCCCACCATGCCGGCGAGGGTCGCCAGGTGCTCGGGGGCCGCCAAGTCGTCGTCGTCGAGGAAGGCCACGAAGTCGCCGGTGGCGGCGGCGATGCCGGCCGCCGCCGCCGCCGCCCGGCCCTGCGGCGCCGGCAGATCGACCCGCACGACGGGGAGCGGGAAGCCGTCGGGCACCGGCGGCGGCGCGCCGCCGTCGTTGACCAGCACCACCGTGGCGCGGCGGTAGGCCCCCGCGGCCAGGCTGCCCAGCGCCTCGGTCAGCAGGCCCGGCCGGTCGCGGGTGCGCACCACCACCGAGATCCGCGGCCCCTCCCGCACCAGGGCGACCGCCGGGGCGCCGCCGAGATGAAGCACCAGCTGCGCCAGGCTGCGGGTGGTGAAGTCGCCGAGCGTCAGCTCGCGGTAGCCCTCGGCCAGGGCGACCTCCGGACCCAGGCTGAGGGTGCGGAAGCGGCGCAGGCCGAGGGCGGCGTTGAGATAGGGATGGCGCTCCTCCTGGCTGCCGTAGCAGGCCATGGCCTGGCGCAGCAGGGGCTCGGCGCCGCTCACGTCGACCAGTAGGTCGGGGTGGGCCGGGTGGTTGACCTCGTAGAGCAGCACCCGCAGACCGGCGAGCTCGGAGGCGAGGCCGGAGCCGAGCGCGCCGCTGTCTCCGCCGTCGCCGCCCGCGGCGGAGGTGCCGCCATCACCGCCCTCGCGCCAGGAGGAGAGCAGCCGGTGCACCGCGGCGAAGGCCGCCCGATGGTCGGTCGAGACCTCCAACGGCGACGGGCAGAGCAGCAGCTCCGGGCGCTGGGAGACCAGCGCCCGCCGGAGGCCGGCCGCCGCCGCGTCCAGATGGTGCTCGAGGGCGCCGTCCGGGAGGCCGAGATGATCGCGGCCGGCGAGCCCCAGCAGAGCCGCCACCGCTCCGGCCTCCTCGCGGCGGCGGTCGCCGACGCCGAGGCGTACCGGCGCC
>JASLEW010000481.1 GCA_030150965.1 Thermoanaerobaculia bacterium
GCTCGACGCCGCGGAGCTGGAACGGCGGCAGATGGGCGGCCTGCTCGCGGTCGGCCGCGGCTCGGGCGAGCCTCCCCGGCTGGTGCGGCTGGAGTACCGCGGGCCGCGCCGCGCCCCTCCGGCCGCCGCGGCCCGCGGTACTCCAGCCGCACCAGCCGGGGAGGCTCGCCCGAGCCGCGGCCGACCGCGAGCAGGCCGCCCATCTGCCGCCGTTCCAGCTCCGCGGCGTCGAGCACCTGGACGTCCAGGCCGTGGCTCGCCGCCAGCTCCCGCGCCCGGGCCTCCAGCCATGCCGGGCCGGCCACGTTGCCGGGGGTGTTGGCGAGGTCGCGGGTGTAGGCCACCGCCGCCGCCACCGTCGCCGCCTCGCCGAGCACCATCGCGTAGTCCGCCGCGGCGCCGGGGGGCGGCAGCACCTGCACCGCCTCCAGGCTGCCGTCGTCGGGCTCGCTGCGGAAGCGGTCGAAGCGGTACCCGGCCAGCGCCAGCGACCGCGCGAGGCGCGCCGCCGCCGCCGGGCCGGTGGTCTCGGCGTGGGACGGCAGCGCCACCGCCAGCCGGCGGACGCCGGCCAGCCGCGCGTCGTCGGCGACCCGCACCAGCCAGCGGCTCAGCTTGGCGAAGCTCAGCTCCGCCGCGGCGCCCAGACCGTAGAGCGCCACGACCGGCGCGTCCCCCGCCTGACCCTGCTGATCATCGCGCCCCTTCCAGCCCGGCCGCGCCGCCACCTGAAGCGCCGCCTGCCGCACCGCCGCCGGCAGATGGTCCACCTCCGGCGCGGCTCCCTGCACGCAGCCGACCGCGACCAGCTCCGCCGCGGCGCCGCCGCCGGCAGGCGTCGGAGCCATCGTCACCGATGGGATCTGCATCATCGTCCCGTCTTCTCCTCCCCAGGTGCGCCGCCCAGTCTACCAGCACCCGGCGGCGGCTCCGTTTGCCTCCCTCGCAGGCGCTGAAAGGAGGTGCGAGCCCGGAGCGCTCACTCGGCGGACCCACGCCTCGGCGCCCTCCCCGCGCCGGAGAGGGAGACGAACGGAGCCGCTTCCGCGCATGGCTCCGCGGCAGCCGGTATGGTATACGTACTGCTTCATTTCCGGCCTTCTGCCCCCGCCGATGAATCCGCCGTCGCTCCTCGCCCTCCTGCCAGGGCCGTTCAACTTCCTCCGGCGCGACCCCGAGGAGGTGCAGCGCGTCCTGCCCGACCTGCGGCGCGCCCTGCCCACGCCGCAGCCGGTCTTCCTGGAGGACGAGGGAGCCACCCCCCTGCACGGCTACGCGCTGCTGCTCTCCGAGGGGATGACCGCGCTCGGCGCCGCCCTGCGCCAGTACATCGCCTGCGAGGAGGCGGTGCAGCTCGCCATCCAGCGGCGCGACACCTACGACCGCAAGCCCTACAACGCCGCCTGGGAGCGCTACCGCACCCTGCTCACCCGCGCGGTCGAGAATGCCACCATCTCCAACTACGGGCGCCTCTACCCGGCCATCTTCTGGCTGCACCACTCGAGCGACGTGGCGCGGCTGCTCAAGGAGACGCCGAAGCGCATCCTGCGCGAGGACCTGGAGATCGGCCGGCGGATGGGCGACGCCATCAAGTACCGCGTCTTCGAGCGCCTGCTGGACCGCGTCCTCGCCTGCACCTACGACCTGGTGCAGAAGGTGTCCGGCGCCACCGAGGAGGCCGAGGAGGAGCTGTTCCCGCGCCTGCTCACCCGCATGCGCGACAACGTGCTCATCTTCACCGAGGAGTATGTCGGCCCCGACCTCGCCGAGCTGGGCAGCTACTTCTCCGGCTACCTGAAGCTCGACGGCCGCGAGATCCGCCAGCGGCTGGCCGACCTGGCGCGCTGGAACGCCGAGCAGCTCGCCACCGACCCCGAGCTGCGCAACGTGGTGACCCACGTCTACCGCGCCGACCCGCGCGGCGACGGCAGCAACCTGCTCAACTTTCCCGGCTACACCTCCTTCCTCGCCAGCCGCCCGAGCTACAACCCGGTGCGGCTGCTGCCGCCGGTGATGGTCCAGGTGTGGGAGAGCCTGCTGCTCAAGCTCAAGGAGTTCGAGCTGCTGCACGCGCTGCGCCGCTCGCTGCTGCGCGTCGAGCGCCAGGCCTCGGGGCGGATGGTGGCGCGCGAGCCGCTGGCGGCGCGGGGCGCGCCGCGCGCCGACGTCGTGCTGTCGCCGGTCACCCGGCCGCTCGACTTCATGCAGCCCTGGGTGGTCGATCCGCGGGTCGAGCGCTTCGGCCTGATCTACGACATCAGCGAGTTCTCCCAGGCCATCTCGTATCTCCAGCGCTCCGGCACCGAGCACCAGGACGAGGCGTTCCGCGCCATGTTCCGCTTCCAGCGCCGGGTCAACCGGCTGGCCGGCGCGCACCGCGCCAAGCTCGAGAAGTACCTGGGCGACGGCGCCTTCTACTCCAGCCGCGAGGCGCTCAACCTGCTCGTCTGTGCCATCCACCTGCAGCGCTACTACGAGCAGGCGGTGCGCGACGGCTTCGCCTTCGACCGCGGCATGCGCATCGCGCTCAACTTCGGCGCCTACCGCCTGATCCCGATGGGCAGCGGCGGCACCCAGGAGGGCGAGCGCTACGAGTTCTTCGGCCACGGCATGGTGGAGCTGTCGCGCCTGGTCACCGGCAAGGCGACGCAGGAGATCGACGAGGTCAAGACCATGCTGATCGCTCAAGGGTATCCGGAGCCGACGGTGCACCGGTTCTTCGCGCCGCTCGCCGAGACCAATCTCGACCTCATCGACAAGCAGGAGGAGTCGCGGCGCTTCTACGCCTACATCAACCGCAACGGCACGCTGCACAACAACGGCCTGGTGGCGACCGGCGCCTACGTGGCGCGGCTGGAGGGCGAGATCGGCCCGGCGGAGCTGGCGCGCGGCGCGAGCGGCGGGCGCTCCTACGTGGTGTTCGAGGTTGAGGACGGCGGCGAGAAGCTGCCGGTGGGGCTGCGCAAGCTGGGCCTGGCCCGCCTCAAGGGGCTCGAGCGGCTGCCGGTCTATGAGATCGTGGACGCCGCGGCGCTCGATCCCGGCAGCCTGCAGAGCCTGCCCGGCGAGCGCCTGGTGGCCGCCGCCGAGCGCGAGTCCAGCCGTCCGCTGGTGCAGTAGGACTGCTACGAGCCTCCCCATCCTCGAAGCGAAGGGGCGGGGGCGTCCCCTTCCCCCCCGGAGGGGTGGGAAGGGGACCGAGGGGATGCGGGGGGCGACCCGAGAGGCGCTTCGAGAAGGCCACCAGCGCTTTGTTCGCCGCCTGGCCGACGCGGTGCTGAGCCTTGAAATGGAAGGAGAGAACCTTGCAGGACGCCGTCTGGACGACCGATCTCGCCGGGCTGCCGCCGCCGCGCCGCGGCAAGGTGCGCGACGTCTACGACCTGGGCGACACGCTGCTGCTGGTCGCGACCGACCGGCTGTCGGCCTACGACCACGTGCTGCGGCCGGCCATCCCGGGCAAGGGCAAGGTGCTCACCCAGCTGTCGAGCTTCTGGTTCGAGCGGCTGGCCGGCCTGGTCCCCAGCCACCTGCTGGCGACCGACCCGGCCGATTTCCCGGCCGCGGCGCGCCCGCACGCGGCGCTGCTCGCCGGGCGCAGCGTCTGGGTGCGCAAGGCCGAGGTGGTGCCGTTCGAGTGCGTGGCGCGGGGGTACCTCGCGGGCAGCGGCTTCCGCGAGTACCGCGCCGGCGGGGCGGTGTGCGGCATCGGGCTGCCGCCGGGGCTGGAGCTGGCGAGCCGCCTGCCCCGTCCGATCTTCACCCCGGCCACCAAGGCGACGGCCGGCCACGACGAGAACGTCGATTTCGCCGCCTTCGAGAGGGGCGTGGCGGAGGCCGCCGGCCAGCCCCTGGGCGAGCGGCTGCGCCAGCTGACCCTGGCGCTTTACGACCACGGCGCGGCCTGGGCGGCGGAGCGCGACCTGATCCTGGCCGACACCAAGTTCGAGTTCGGTTTGCGGCGGGGCGGGAGCGGCGGGGCGGACGGCGCGGACGGCCTGCTGCTGATCGACGAGGCGCTCACCCCCGACTCCTCGCGCTACTGGGACGCCGCGCACTGGCGGCCGGGCCGGGAGCCGGTCTCGTTCGACAAGCAGTTCGTCCGCAACTGGCTCGACGCCTCGGGCTGGGACCACCAGTCGCCGCCTCCCGAGCTGCCGGCCGACGTGGTGCTGGGCACGCAGCAGCGTTACGTGCAGGCGTTCCGCCGCCTGACCGGGAGGGAGCCCGAGCTGTGAGGCGCCCGACCCGCCCCGTCCGCCGCTGGCGGGCGGCGGTGGCCAGGGTGTCATGATCCCGCTGCCGCTCGGCCGCCTGGCCGAGATCGTTGGCGGCGAGCTGCGGCCGCCGGCGGGCGGCCGGGCGGGCGCCGCGCCGGAGCCCAGGGTC
>JASLEW010000485.1 GCA_030150965.1 Thermoanaerobaculia bacterium
CCCGGCGCTGCCGGCGACGACGACGCTGCAAACGCTCATCAGGCGCACGGTGCTCTCCGGCGTCAACCAGGACGTGGTGCAGACCGGCACCTTCACGCTGGGCCGCGATCCCGGGCGGGCCGGCGCCGCCGGGACGCGCAAAGTGCGGGTTCTCCAGGTGACCGGCCAGTGCCCCTCGTGCGGCACCGCGGCCAATCCGGCCTTCACCTATGCCGACGCCGCGAACCCGCTGCTGCCGACCACCATCACCGACGGGCGCGGATTCTCGACCGGCTTCGCCTACAGCGCCCTGGGGCGGCAGCTCACCAAGGTGGAGACGGTCGCCACCTTGCCGTCGCTGGTGCAGCGGCAGACGACCTGGACCTACAGCGCGGCCTTCCCGGCCTTCGTCGCCACCGTCACCGGGCCATTCTCGCCGCCCGGCAACGCGCCCGCCGGTACCCGCGCCACGGCGCTGACCTACGACGCGAAGGGGAACCTGCTCACCAGCACCGCGACCGGCAGCGAGGCCACGTACTCGGGCGGCACGTTCAGCCTGCAGACCGCCTTCTCCAACCACAGCGCGGCCGGTCTGCCCGGCCTGATCAATCCGCCCGACACGCCGAGCACCACCAATGACGCGACGGCGTACACCTTCCAGAGCGGCGCGAGCAACGGCTTCCTGGCCGCGACGCGCTCCGACCCGGTGACCGGCGCGCCGCCGCTCAACGCGGTCACCGCCTACCTGTACGACGCCTGGAATCGCCAGACCGACGTGACCGACGTGAACGGCATGCGCACGCACACGACGTTCGATGCGCTAAACCACGTCCTCTCCGTCACCCAGGGTTACGGCTTGACGCAGCCGCTCACCACCACCTACTCCTACAGCGCCCTGGGCGACCTGACCTGCGTGCAGCTGCCGGCCGGCAACGCCATCGCCTATGGGTACGACTTCGCCGGCCGCCTGACCTCGATGGCGCGCCAGGCCGGCTGCGCCGCGGCCCAGCCCCTCGAGCAGACCGTGTACGCGCTCGACGCCGCCGGCCACCGGGTCCTGGAGCAGCGCCAGCGCCTCGTCAGCGGCTCGCCGGTCACCGACGCCACCACCAGCTACAGCTACTCGACCACCTGCCACCTGGACAGCATGACGGCCGGCGACCCGGCCAACCCGGCCGCGCAGAGCACCACGCAGTTCGCCTACGACTGCGACAACAACCTCATCTCGGTGTGGGACCCGAACCACAACCAGCCTGCGGCGCCCTCGACGAGCTACACGTTCGATCCGTTGAACCGGCTCACCCAGGTCAGTCAGCCCTGGGGCGGGAGCGGTGGCGGGATGGTGACCACCAGCTACATCTACGACCTCCAAGATCACCTGGCTGCGGTCACCGACTCCGAGCGCAACCAAACCACCTACGTCACCAGCGACCGCGACCTGCTGACCAGCCAGACATCGCCAGTGACTGGCACGACGACGTATTCTTATAACGGGCATGGCGCTCTTGTGCAGCAGACCGACGCCCGGAAGATCGTGACCACTCGCCAGCTCGACCCGGCCGACCGGCCGCTCTCGGTGAGCTACTCGACGGATTCGTCGCTTACCACGGCGTATGCTTACGACACCACGACCGCGACGGGTACCCACCCGATCGGCCGGCTCTCCTCGATCACGCGAAGCGGTACAACTGTCGCCTACACCTATGATCTCTTCGGACGGGTTCTGCAGGATGGCACTCTCGCCTACGGGTATGACGCCAACGGCAACCGCGCCTCGATCCTCTACCCAGGCAACGTCACCGCCTGCTACACCTTCGACGCCGCCGACCGCCACACCTCGCTGGCCTACTCGACGACCGGCGGCGCCGGCGCCTGCAGCGGCACGACGATTCCGATCGTCACCTCGACCCCCGCGGCCCCGACGGTCTACTCGGCCGCCGGCCCGCTCCAGATTCTCCACCTGGCGAACGGCGTCACCGAGACGCATACCTTCGACCAGCGCTACTACCCAACGGCCATCTCCGCCGGCACCCTCCTGGCCTGGACGTACTCGACCGACGCCGCCGGCAACATCACCGCCATCGCTCCGGGTCGCGCCTTCGCCTATCAGGACTTCCAGTACTTCCTGACCCAGGCCAACGCCTCGTCCCTATGGGGCACCCGCACCTGGGCCTACGACACCATCGGCAACCGCCTCTCCGAGAACCGCGGCAGCGGCATCCAGGACACCTACACCTATCAGCCGAACGCCGCGAGCCCCGCGGGCGACACGCCGATCCTCAAGTCGATCGCGCTGGCCAGCACCGCCGGGACCAAGTACCTGACCACGGACCCGGCCGGTAACGTGATCGTGGAGGCGGCGCCGACCTCGCACCTCGACCTCGCGGCCGACGCCTCGGGCAAGCTCTCGCGGATGACCGAGGAGACGGTGCGAGCGACCGCCACCCTGAGCTACGACGGGCGCGGATTTTTGGCGAGCGCACGCAACGCGGTTACCGACTGCGGGCCGCTAGTGACCACGCCGACCTACAGCTCCGACGGACTCCTCTACACTCGGCAGCAGCAGAACTTCTTCTCCGGCACCGTGCAGGCGCAGACGCGGCTGTTTTACTTTGCCGGCCGTCCGGTGGCCCAGCTCGACGGCACGCCAGCCTCAGGCGTGCTCACCTACCTAAGCGTCGATCACCTGGGGACGCCGAACCTGGCGAGTAACGCGGCCGGCTTGGCGACCTGGGGCGGCGGCTTTGAGCCCTTCGGCCGCGACTACACGACGCCGAGCGCGCAGAGTTCGGGGATCTTCCTTCGGCTGCCGGGGCAGTGGGACGATCCTGTTTGGGATAGCACGATTCTAGCGTCAGGATTATTCTACAATACCAACCGCTGGTATGACGCCAAAGCAGGGCGATACAATCAATCAGATCCACTTTTTTCTGCGATCACATCAAGCTCTCTATACCTGTACGCACTCGCACAACCGACCAGATTCATCGATCAGAGCGGCCTTGAGGCGCTTCCGAAGCCGCTTCCGCAATTCTATCCTCCCGCAAGGCCATTCTCTGTGCCGCCTCAACAGTGTCCTGCCCCCGAGAGTGCGCCCGTTTTGACCCGGGCCACCGGCGCTCTCGGCGGTTGGCTAACTGCTATCTTCGTATTCCTCTTTGAGCCACCCTCGGCCGGTGGACCTGGCGACACTCTGTATGAGCCCGTGGCGCTACCAAGCCAATGCGCCAGCTGTGCCGGAGGTCGCGACGACAAGAGAGGGCCATGTGAGCTGCAGCGGGATCGCTGCCTCGAGAATCCATGGCAGCCCGACTGGAATCGCCGGCTCTATGGGAACCGCAAGGATTGCCTCGCATGCTATTGGGAATGCAAGAGCCATGGCGGCCTCTGGCCAGTGTACAAATGCCCATTCTGAAGAGCTTCGAGGCCACTGATCAGGAGTGGCTTGAATGGATCGAGGTTCAGAAGAGATTCTGGAACCTCGTCGAAGGCCGAGAACGCAAGGCCGCATTAGATGTACTGGCTGCTTACCTCGAAGAGCAGCCACCTCTTTCGCTTCGCGCTGAAGCGTTAGCAGCTCGCGCTGCGATAGAGGAGGAGGATGGAGCGCTTCTAGCCGCGCGCGAAGACCTGGTGACAGCAATAGGGATCATCCCGAGAGCTTCCTACCTGCGCTACTCCTTGGAGCTAGCCCTTGGGCACCTATACCTAAAGCTGTCGAACAGGGAGGAGGCCATGGATCTGTTTAAACGGGCTCTCGAAACCTCGTGCGTCGAGGGCACAATCTCGGGAGCCAGCGCTTTGAAATCACTGCTTGCGATCAAGGAACAGGCCAGCCTCGATGCGGATGAACTGGCACTTTGTGAGCGGGCTTGCCGACAAGCCTGGCAGCTCTTCCAGCTTCCTGGAATGCCGGACCTGGCGAACCTCAGCCAGGTTGCTCAAGCTCTAGCGCAAGCTCAGAGCAGGCCTCTCCCCAGGTGATTGCCAACTGACAGCACTCTCCATCCAGATTCTGGCGCTCCTGGCGAACCGAGTCTCTACCTTTATGCGAGCGAAGACCCTCTTGCAGTGGTCGATCCGCTAGGCGAGCAGGCGGTTGCGCCGCTACAGTTGCCCCTGCCAACAGCGCCGAGCCCTCTTCTTCGGCTGCTGCCGCCGCCAGCTGTATGTCCTGGGCAAGCGCCACTGCCGGTACCCGCGGCGCCTGTGATAGGTGGATTGTTGGCTGGATTCTTCACGGCTACGCCGGCCGGCGGACCGGGAGACACCTTGGTCGATCGCTTCCCGTCCGAGTTTGGAGGCAGACGCAAGTAGCTCTGCAGCTCATGCTCGGACGAAGACGACCAGGACGGTAGATGCGAAAGGCAGTATGCGCTTGACCGGAAGAAATGCTATCAATGGTGGGGAGCGCGTCGCGACCCGATGGGCAAAGGCTATCTCGCGGCCTGCTACGGAACCGCCTCGACGCGATACGGCGAGTGCCTGGCGAGAGGCGCGCCAATCTCACCTCTGTCGCCGCATCCTTTTCAGTACTGAGGTGGCATCTTGCACGACGCCAACAGTGATCCGTTTGCGGATTATCACGCGCTCCTGGCGAAGCGGGAGTTCGACCAGGCGGTGAAGGTGATGCAGCGGGCACGTGATGAAAACCGCATCCGTGGTCAATCGGTGGAGGCTGCTGCTTTCGGTTCGCTAATGGCGGCGGCGCTCAGCCTGGCAGGCAACCTGAGAGCGGCTGAGGACGCCTACCGTCAAGCTGAGGCGGATTCCCCGGCGAATCCCCTGCTGAAACTGCAGTTGGCGAACTTCCTGGTTGACAAGGTAGGCGAGCCCGAAAGAGCATTGCAAGAGATCGAAGAGGTGCTTCCGGCGCTTAGGGCTGATCGCTCCACCTACCATGCCGCCGAGTCCTCTTTGGGAACCATCTACGCTGCCCTTGGACGGATCGCTGACGCCGAGCACAGCTTTCGTGAGCTGGTTCGGCCGGCGTGGCTTCCTGGGAAGGAGCCGCGAGCCTACGACTTCAGGCTGGCGAACGCGCTGGTTGCTAGGGGTGCGATGCTGGACGAATGCCAGGCCTATGCCGAGGTTGTGGCAGCGCTGGCCGCGGAGCAGGGCGATGAGGACGCGGCGCGTCCAGCGCAGATTCTGATCGAGAGCATTCGCAAGGCGAGATTTCGGGAGCCTTAAAGCTCGCGCAGGTGATCCCGAACCGTCGTCACGCCCACCTGAGAGCCTTCCTCGACACGACGAAGTACAGCCTGACCAATGCCAGTAACAAGATCCCCTTGCCGAAGCTGGCCTACATGCAGCGGCAAGCTGCCGGTGCAGCCGCGAGCCCGTCAACCGCTGTTTCGCCGTGGTCCGGGGCTGCCACTCCTCAAGCAGCGCTTCGATCCGCGACCGCACCCGCTCCAGCACTGGCCGCGGTCGCGGCTGACTCTCGACCCGGACCGGTGCCGACTCCACCAGGTACTTGCGTACCGTGTTGCGGCTCACTCCCAGCTGCCGAGCCGCCGACCGCACGCTCTGCCCTTCCACCAGCACTTTGTGACGGATAGCATGGACTCGATCCATCCTCAGCATCCTTCCCTCCAGCTCGCCTAAGTCCTTGCAAACTCAGGCTACTGGATCTGGGCTGAGGATGGGTCAATTTCCGAGCGTTGGGAGGGTCAATTTCCGAGCGGCGCGTCCAGGTGGCGGCGCGCCTGTTCGACGACGCCGACGAGGACGACGGCCGACGGTCCATCTCGGCGAGCGAGGCCCGGCGCCTGGCGCTGGCCATCGCCGAGCGGCTGCCGGCCGACCGCCACCCGGCGAGCGAGGCGAGCGACCTGCGGGCGCGGGCATGGATGGTCGAGGGCCAGGTCTCCGCGGCTTCCGGGGTCTCGGCCTCTTTCACCTTGGTAAATGCCTCTCGATCGACAAAGGCCGTCTGGCTGACGACCGAAGCTCGGTCCGTACCGATGGCAGCGTCCGTCAGGGCACGCTGGCTGTCTCTGAGCGCTTCCAGGTTCGAGGTCTGTGCCACGAGACGAATCGGGCAGCAGACGGCGCAGACGAGCAGCGCGCGGGCACAAGTGCACAGTACGGAACGGAGGTTTGAAAGGTGGTTCATGGATTCCCCCACGTCGAGAGGGAGGCCAGGCCGGCAGCATCGTGCTGGGAGGACCCGGCGCTCCCGCGCCGACATCAACGGCTGCTTAGACGGACCTTGGGTCAGGATTCCATCGGGCCGGCAGCCGTGACCGGCCATCGAGCGCCGGCCAGGGCGCCCCGACGGCCTGCTCGCTCAAGACAGGAATGCCTAGGACTCGGTCGCGCGCCGCGGGGGGACCGCGGTGCGCCGCGCGTTCCTGAACACCTCATCCGCGTCGCGCCCGAGGGCGGCGGCGGCCTGCTCCAGGAGGGGCCGGAAACGCTCGGGGGGCAGCTCGATGAAGAGGCCCTGGGCGCTGGCGAAGGGCACGCCCGCGGCGTCGAGCAGGCGGCCGGCGGTCCAGATCTTGCGGCCCTCCTCGCGCTCCACCCAGCCTTCGAGCGTGGCATCGGTGCCGAGCGGCAGCATGCGCTGGAAGTTGGTGTCGAGGCGCGCGGCGACGGCGATGTGGCCGGCCACCCAGGCGGCGGCGCCCATCGCCTCGTCCAGCACCGCCGCGACGGCGCCGCCGTGCGCGTGCCCGGGCGGCCCCTGGGCGCCGGGACCGAACCACGCCCTGCCCGTCAGGCGGCCGTCGCCGGCGCGCAGGAAGTACCGCACCCGCAGCCGGCCGCCTCCCGGGTCGCCGGTCACGAACGAGCCGCTGCCGCCTTCCAAACGGAAGGGGTCGATCGGCGTCCACCCCTCTTCCGGCACCACCGCGGGCGGAACGGCTGCCACGCTGCTCATCGCTCGCGCACCTCCTGCGGCAAACTATAGCGCTCGCCGCCGGCCGTCCGGAGCGCCCGGACGCGGGGGGGGCCCGGCCGGAGCCCTGGGGGCCGGATCACCCGTTTTGCCGCGCGCGGCGTCTCATCTCCCAGGCCGCCAGGGTGCAGCGCCAGGGCGGGCGGCCGGCCGCCGCCGCGCCGCCGCCGGAAACCGCGGGAGCAGGTGCCGTGGAACGGGCCTGGTTCTTGCACAAACCCGTGTGGGTCCAGCAGTCCCAATCCCGGTTCCGGTATGCCGGAGGGGGTCATTTGTAAAACATGGAGTTGTCGGGGGTGGCAACCGTGGCAAGAATCGACCGGCCCAAGGGCGCCGGCCATCCGCGGGGCGGCGGCTACGCCGGCACGGGCTTCGCCATGGAGGCCGGCCCCCGGCCCGTGGCGCCCGTGGCGGATGAGGAGATCGACGCCCTGCGGCGCGAGCTGGATCGCGCCGCGGCCACCCTGGCGGCGATCGGCGACGGTGTGGTGCGCACCGACTGCGCCGGCCGCATCGACTACTTCAACCCGGCGGCCGAGGCGCTCACCGGCTGGAGCGCCGAGCGGGCGCGCGGGCGCGCGGCGTCCGAGGTGCTGCGCCTGGTGGACGAGGCGACCCGCCAACCTCTCCCCGACCTGGTGACGCGCTGCCTGGCGGAGGGGAGCTACGTCTCCTCGCCCGAGCGGGCGCTGCTGCTCAACGCCGCCGGCGCCGAGCTGTCGGTGCGCGGCTCCGCCGCCCCCATCGAGGACGCGGCCGGCAACGTCGCCGGCGTGGTGCTGGTGTTCAGCGACATCACCGAGCTGCGCGGCATCGAGCGCGAGATGATCTACCTGGCGAGCCACGATCCGCTGACCGGCCTGCTCAACCGCCGCGAGTTCGAGGGCCGCCTGCAGCGCGCCATCCAGAGCTGCGGCGACGGCCGCCGCGAGCACGCGCTCCTCTACATCGACCTCGACGAGTTCAAGCTGATCAACGACACCTGCGGCCACCTGGCCGGCGACGGCATGCTCAAGCAGGTGGCGGCGCGGCTCTGCGCCCGGGTGCGGCGCAGCGACGCCCTGGCGCGGCTGGGCGGCGACGAGTTCGGCGTGCTGCTCGAGGACTGCCCGCTCCCCCACGCCCGCCAGACCGCCGAGGAGGTGCGGCGCACCCTGCGCGATTTCCGTTTCACCTACGGCGACCAGGTCTTCGAGGTCGGCGCGAGCATCGGCCTGGTGCCGATCTGCGCCCAGAGCGGCGACCTGGCGCAGGTGATGAGCGCCGCCGACGCCGCCTGCTACGTCGCCAAGGACCGCGGCCGCAACCGCATCCACGAGTACGAGCCGGACGACACCGGCGTGGCCAAGCGCTACGGCGAGATGCAGTGGATCAACCGTATCCAGGCGGCCTTCGACGAGCGCCGGTTCCGCCTCTTCTTCCAGACCATCGAGCCGCTCGCCCCGGCCCCCGTCCCGGCCGTCGCCGGCCGCCCGCCGGCGATGTGCGAGATCCTGGTGCGCATGCTCGACCGCACCGGCAAGGTGATCGAGCCCGCCGCCTTCGTCGCCGCCGCCGAGCGCTATCACCTGATCGACTCGCTGGACCGCTGGGTGGTGCAGACCTCGCTCGCCGCCCTGGCCGAGGCCCAGGCCGCCGGCGCGCGGACGCCGTTCACCATCAACCTCTCGGCGCTGTCGCTCTCCGACGAGAGCTTCCTCGCCTTTGCCACCGCCGAGATCCGCCGCAGCGGCGTCGATCCGCGCCTGGTCTGCTTCGAGATCACCGAGACGGCGGCGATGAGCCGGCTCGACTGCGCCCTGCGCTTCATCACCACGCTGCGCGAGATGGGGTGCCGCTTCGCCCTGGACGACTTCGGCAGCGGCCTGTCGTCGTTCGCCTACCTGCGCGACCTGCCGGTCGATTTCCTGAAGATCGACGGCGCCCTGGTGCAGGACCTGGTCCAGGACAGGGTCAAGCGGGCGATGGTCGAATCGATCAACCAGGTCGGCCACGTCCTCGGCATCGCCACGATCGCCGAAGCGGTGGAGGCGCCGGAGACGCTGGAGGCCCTGCGCCAGCTCGGCGTCGACTACGCGCAGGGCTTCTGGCTGTCGCGCCCCCAGCCGTTGATCCACGACCGCTGAGGCGCGGCCCGCCGGCGGAGGCCGGGGCCTCGCCGCGGCGCCTCAGCGCGCGCGGCTGTGGGCGCGGCGCGGGCCGGCGGCCCTGACCGCGTCGTCGACCCCCGCCTCGTACTTCTCGAAGTTCTCGGCGAACATGTCGGCCAGCTGCGCCGCCTTGTCGTCGTAGTCGGCCGGGCTCTTCCAGTTGTCGCGCGGGCGGAGGACGGCGTCGGGCACCCCGGCGATCCGCTCCGGCACCCGCAGGCCGAAGACCGGGTCGGTCCAGGTGGGCGCCTGGTCGAGCTCGCCGCCGAGCGCCGCCTCGACCATGCGGCGGGTGTAGCCGAGCTGGATCCGCCGGCCGACGCCGTGGGGGCCGCCGGTCCAGCCGGTGTTGATCATCCAGACGCGCGAGCGGTGGCGGCGCAGGCGCTCGCCGAGCATCTGGGCGTAGACGCTCGGATGGAGCGGCAGGAACGGCGAGGCGAAACAGGTGCTGAACGTCACCTTGGGCTCGGTGACGCCGCGCTCGGTGCCGGCGACCCGCGCCGTGTAGCCGGAGAGGAAGTGGTACATCGCCTGCTCCTCGCTCAGGCGGCTCACCGGCGGCAGCACGCCGAGCGCATCGCAGGTGAGGAAGACGACGTTGCTGGGATGTCCGGCGCAGCCGCCCAGGTCGACCTTCGCCAACTGGGTGAGCGGGTAGCTGCTGCGGGTGTTCTCGGTCAGCGTGTCGGCATCCAGGTCGAGCCGCCGGCTCTCGTCGTCGCAGACGACGTTTTCGAGCACGGTGCCGAAGCGGCGGGTGGTCTCGTAGATCTCGGGCTCGCCCTCGGGCGACAGGCGGATGACCTTGGCGTAGCAGCCGCCCTCGACGTTGAAGATGCCGGCATCGCTCCAGCCGTGCTCGTCGTCGCCGATGAGTGTGCGGTGCGGGTCGGAGGAGAGCGTCGTCTTGCCGGTGCCGGAGAGGCCGAAGAACAGCGCCACGTCGTCGCGCGAGGCGCCGTAGTTGGCGCTGCAATGCATCGACAGCACGTCCTGCTTGGGCAGCAGGTAGTTCATCGCGCTGAACACGCTCTTCTTGATCTCGCCGGCGTAGCGGGTGCCGCCGATCAGCACCAGCCGCCGCGCCAGGTCGAGCAGGATGAAGGTGCTGGAGCGGGTGCCGTCGCGCGCCGGGTCGGCCTGGAACAGCGCGGCGTCGATCACCGTCATGCCGGGGATGAACGAAGAGAGCTTGGCGCCGTCCGGCTCGCGCAGGAACATGTTGCCGGCGAACAGGCTGTGCCAGGCGAACTCGGTGATCACCCGCACCGGCAGGCGGTAGCGCGGGTCGGCGCCGGCGTAGCCGTCGAAGACGAAGAGGTCGCGGCTGGCCAGGTACTGCAGGACGCGCCGGTGGAGGGCGGCGAAGCGCTCGCGCTCGAAGCGCCGGTTGGAGTCGCCCCACCAGATGTCGGCGTCCACCGCCGGGTCCCCGACCATGAACTTGTCCTGCGGCGAGCGGCCGGTCTGCGAGCCGGTGAGGCAGACCAGCGGCCCCTCGGCGGCCAGCTTCGCCTCGCCGCGCTGCACGGCCTGCTCGACCAGCCGAGCGGGAGGAAGGTTCCAGTACACCGTGCCCGCTTCGGCAATGCCCTGTTTGTCAATGCCAAAGCTGCTGACGGAGGGACCCTCATTGCGCATGAATCACCTCAGCTGAATGAAGAGTTGTCAATCTGCTCCCGAAGCTCATGGCCGCAGCTCTCCCGGGTCCGGCCTGGCCGGCGGGACGCTGGCCTCCCTTGGCCTCGCGAGTCTACACCTGGACGGGGCCGTGACAAGAGCCTGACGATGCTGTCGCAAAGCCGCGGTCGCCATTAGAATCCAGCGGTTTTGCGCTCCCGCCCGGCGGTGTGAGCCCGAGGGCGGCGCGCGGGAGGAGGGCAGCGGTGCAAATCGAGGGTAGGAAGGTCCTGGTGCTGGGCGGCTACGGCCTGGTCGGCACCGCCGTCTGCCGCGAGCTGCTGGCGCGCCGGCCGGGCGAGATCCAGATCCACAGCCTGCGCCTCGCCGAGGCCGAGCGGGCCCGGCATGAGCTCGCCGCGGAGGCGGGCACGACGCTGCTCAGCGTCTCGGAGGGCGACATCTTCGGCCTCGCCACGCCCGGCACGCCGCGCGACGAGCTGCGCGCCCAGCTGCTGCCGCTCGACGACGCCGAGCTGCCGCGCTTCCGCCTCTATCGGCTGCTGGCCGAGGCGCGGCCGGACGCGGTGATCGACTGCGTCAACACCGCGACCGGCATCGCCTACCGCGACCTGTTCAAGTCGGCCGAGGAGATGCTGCACCTGCTCGACGGCCCGGTGGATCCCGGGGCGGCCGAGCGCCTGCTCGAAGCGCTCTACATGCCGCGGCTGATCCGCCACATCCAGATCATGTACCGCGGCCTGGCCGACGCCGGGGTGCGGGTCTACGTCAAGGTCGGCACCAGCGGCACCGGCGGCATGGGCCTCAACGTCCCCTACACCCATTCGGAGGAGCGCCCGAGCCGCGTGCTGCTGTCGAAGAGCGCCATCGCCGGCGCCCAGTCGATGCTGCTGTTCCTCATGGGGCGCACGCCCGGCGGCCCGATCATCAAGGAGATCAAGCCGGCGGCGGCGATCGCCTGGAAGCGCATCGGCTTCGGCCCCATCCACCGCCGCGGCAGGCCCATCCAGATGGTGGACGCCCGCCCGCGGCCGCTCGGCCCGACGCTGTCGAGCCGCGATCCGGAGGCCGCCCGGGAGCGGCCGGAGACCTTCCAGAGCGTGTTCATCGACACCGGCGAGAACGGCGTCTTCAGCCTGGAGGAGTTCGTCACCGTCACCGCCGCCGAGCAGATGGAGTTCGTGACCCCCGAGGAGATCGCCCGCAGCCTGGTGTTCGAGATCGAGGGCGGCAACACCGGCCACGACATCATCGGCGCCCTCGACGGCGCCGTCCTCGGGCCGACCTACCGCGCCGGCCTCCTGCGCCAGGGCGCCATCGAGCAGATGCTGGAGCTGGAGCGGGTGCACGGCACCGAGAGCGTGGCCTTCGAGATGCTGGGGCCGCCGCGCAACTCCAAGCTCCTGTTCGAGGCCCACCTGCTGCGCCTCGCCTGCGGCTCGATGAGGGCGGTGCGCGAGTCCACGCCCGAGGCGCTGCGCGACGCCCTCGACCGCCGGGTGCGCGACGACCCGGAGGCCGCCAACCGGGTGGTGGCGATCGGCCTTCCCATCCTCCTCGCGAGCGGCGAGCTGCTGCGCGGCCCCGAGATCCTGGTGCCGGCCGGCGCCGAGCGGGAGGCGGTGACCGCCGAGAAGCTGGAGCGCTGGGTGCGCGACGGCTGGGTGGACCTGCGCCTGGCCAACTGCCGGCGCTGGATCGAGCGCTGCCGCGCCATCCATCGCGAGGTGCAGTCCGTCCCGCCGGGCGACACCTCCAGCCGCGTGCAGCGCGACAGCCTCTTCTGGCACGAGGACGCCGCCATTCAGCCCGGCCGCCTGGTCGGCTGGATCCTCTCCACCGAGGAGAAGGGCTGGCGGATGAAGCGGTGATGCCGGCGGCCCCCGGGCGCCGCCGTGCGAGTTGGGCCTTGCGGCCGAGCCTCCGGCTCCGCGCCGCGGGACCAGGACCTTCGCCTCGGCCTGGTGCTTCCAGGCGGGCGTCGGGAAAGCGGGCGCGATGAAGAAGCCGCCCGGACCGGTGGGTTCGCCGACGCGGCGAGGAGGAGTCCCAATCCTCCTTCCGAGCTGGGCGTCCTCCCTTCAGTCGGCGTCGGCGCGGGCGGCGTCGAGATTGACCGTCTTGGTGGCCAGCTTCGTCAAGTCGTGATCGGCCTTGCGCTCCTCTTCAAGGCTCTGCGAGAGAAGCTTCTGCGCCTCGCCATCGCCCAGCAGACGCGCGTACGCGATCACGGTGCCATACCCCGCCATCTCGTAGTGCTCCACGTGCTGGGCAGCCGCAATGATGCCGGCATCGAGGATCTCGGGTTCGATATCTTCGCCCAGCAGCTCGCTGCCTTCGGCCAGGACACCCTCCATGCCTTTGCACCTCTTGCCCTGGCCACGCTTGCCGAGCTTGGAAAAGATCTCATCGAGGCGGCCGAGCTGCTGCTTGGTGACCTTGAGATGCTCGCTGAGAGCGGCTGCCAGATCCTTGTTGGTTGCGGCGCGGATCATCTTGGGAAGCGCCGCGATGATCTGGCGTTCCATGCTGTGCAGATCCTTGAGCTCATTCTCGTAAAGTCGCTGTAGGCTATCGAGTTTCATGCCCTCCCCTTTCCTCCAGAGATGACCGCGTCGCTCCTCGCCAGAGCAAACCTGATGCCACTCGTTCAGCTGTAGCGTCCGCTCCAGGCGGTGGCGTGGATCCACCGCTTCGGGGCGGCGCCGCCGCTCGCGGCGGTGATGGCGCACATCCCCATCGCCATGGTGAGCGCCGACGCCAACGGCGCCGACCCTGACCTGGCGGCCGCTTCCGGTTGTAACGAGTACTTCACCAAACCGATTGACACGCGAACGTTCGCCGCCGCCGTGGGGCGCCTGATCGGCCGCGGCGGTCCGCGGAAGAAGACCTGACCCGGGCGGCTCAGGTTGGCGCTGGCGGCGGGCCGGTGCAATTGCCGGATCGACGTACTGCTCAAGCCCCCAGTGCTGAGGGCGGCTCTCGGCAGGTCTCGACGCCCGCGGCAAGGCTCACCGCGTGCCGCCGCTCGCCGCCCCAGCCGTTCGCCGGCGCAGCGTTGCCAGGGCGCACGACAACAGAAGGCCAGCCAGGACGATCATCGGCCAGCCCGAGAGCGTGGGAACCGCAGCCACGGCCGGCGGCAGGCCGGCGCCGCCGCTGCAGACGGTGACCTGGTTGTCGTCGAGCGTCACCGCGCCATTGCGGGCCAGTACCCTGCCGCTCACGCTGGCGCCGGTGTTGAGGGTGATGCTGGTGAGCGCCACGATGCTGCCGGCCAGAGCGGTGCCCGTGCCCAGGGTCGCAGAGCTGCCAATCTGCCAGAAGACACCGCAGCTCGAGGCGCCGTTGATCAGGAGGACCGAGGATGCGCTGGCGGTGGTGAGCGTGCTGCCGATCTTGAAGATGAAGACGGCGGCGGAATTGCCCTGCCCATCGAGCGTCAGCGTTCCGGTCAGCTGGGCCGAGGTCGAAAAGCAGTAGACGCCGGGCACCAGGGTCTTCCCCCCAAGATCCTGCCCGGTCAGGTCGGTGCTGCACGCCGCGCTCGCCAGGCTGTTGTACTCGGTCGTGAGGTCGCTCTGGGCCTGGGCGGCGACGGCGTCGCCGGCGTGGATCGTGCCTCCGGTGACGGTACCCGGCGGAAAGCCGGTGACCGCGGTGCCAGGGCTGACACCCAGGTTGCCGGTGACGATCGTCGGCGTGGCGGTGTTGGTCACCGTCGAGCCGCCAAGCACCGCGAACGTGCTCAGGGGTTGACCCGCCGCCAGGCGGGGTAGAACCAGGAGGGCGAGGCCGAGGGCCACGCCGAGGGTGCGACTGCGGTTCATGTTGCGCCTCCGTTCAGCGGTTTGCGGTTGGTCTTCCTGTGATCGAGCTTGGGCTCACCGTGCTGGCCGGGCCCGATGCGTGGCCGAGCGCCTGATGCACCTGGCGCGCCAGCGCCTCGGGATCGAAGGGTTTGTGCAGCAGGGTGACGCCGGGTGGCAGCGCCGCAGAGCGCACGGTGCGGTCAGTGTATCCCGACATGAGGATAACGCGGATGCCCGGGCGCCGGGCGCTCATCTCGGCTACTCCGTCCTCACCGCCGCCGGCGCCGAGGAAGCGCTGCGCCTTTCGGACCAGCATGAGGGCACCATCGACCTGCTGCTGACCGACGTCATCATGCCGCGGGTCAGCGGCCTGGCGACCTCTGCGGGCCGGCCGCCCCCGCCGGTCACGCCTCAGCGCGCCGGCCAACGGACACCGGCTCCCTGGCACGCCAGATGGACGATCTCTCCCTGGAGGCGGGGGCTCGAACCTGTGCTTGAGCACCCGGCTGAGATCGACGCCACAGCCGGCGCGGAGCAGGCGCCGCTCGATCTCCCGGAGGCTGCGGCGGCGGCCAAGACCGCGTGCACGCGGTCCCGCGTGTCGCGCCAGTGGCGGAAGGCGGCCATCTCCTCGGCATCGGGCTCGAGGGTGGTCTCGTCGAGCCTGACCCTGAGCTCGCCGCGGGGCGACGGGACGCCGGTAAGAACGTGGTCGCACGCAGCGAAGGTCATGCCGCCGTCGTCAGCGCCCTCGTCGTGAGAAGCGGCGAAGGCAAGGCCAGACCGGCAGCAGCCCCGCCTCTCCGGAGGCCAGCGGCCGGCGCCGCGCCACTTCCTGGCCCAACCGCCAGGAAGCGCGCTTCATGTACTCTTCCGTGTAATGCCCGCTCGCCGATCTCCGGCTGAGTGGACCGACCGGAGGACCAATGAAGAAGAGACCCTCGAAGTTCCGGCTGCATCGCGAGACGCTGTGTAGCTTGACGGTTGACGACCCGTCGCTGCGGGGTGTGGCGGCCGGATCTCCCAGCGTGCGCACCTGCGGCAATCCGTGCAGCGCCGCATGCAGTGACCCTTGCTCCATCCAGGGTTGCTCCGGCGCGAACGTCTGTTTGTAGCAGTCGATCCGGAGCGGGGCTGCGGTGCTGGCCGTTGCCCCGCGCGCCGCTGTCGCGGCGGCCACAAGAGAGGCGTTCCGCCGCCTGGATCCCCGGGAAGGAGCCGGAGCGCCAATCCGCTCTCCTCTCCGTAAGGAGCAGACCCTCAGCACGCGGCTGTGGGCCGTCTGAACGTTGCTGCCTCGCCGCCACCTGCACCTACTGCCCGCAGACGGTGAACCGCTGGTCGGTTGGTTCATTTTCTGGCCAGCATCCAGACCGCATGCAGGAAGAGGGGAGGTTCTCTGGCCGGTGGCGGCGGGCGGGTGTGGTGCGGTTGTTACGCGAGCTGCAAGGCTCTCCCTGATGCAGCTCGCCGAGCGGAGCGGCGTCGGCCGCCGAGGCCGGGCGGCGAGGTGCGCTCAGACCGCGGTGCGCCGGCCGTCGAAGCGGCGCAGGCTGAAGCCGGCGAAGGTCTCGTTGCCGGTGAGCTTCATCTCGCGCAGCACCTCGATGGCCAGCCGCTCGCCGAGGTCGAGGCCGGCGGCCACGTCGGAGCGCCAGTGGATGCCGGCGAAGTTGCGGCCCATGCCGACGTTCCAGGCGAGCTTGTCGAGCTCGCCGCCGACGGTCAGGGGCGGGCCGGCGTAGCGCTCCAGGGCGAGCCCGTCGCGGGTGGCGACCACCGGGTCGGGCAGCGGGTGGGACTCGTCGAAGAACGCCTTGAGCACGGTCACTCCGGCGCCGGCGACGACGGCATGCGCCGCCGGGTAGGAGGGATGGGCGGGGCACCCCTCCGGGTAGGCCTGCGGCAGCAGGGCCGTGCCGTGGCGGTGGACGGTCTCGGCGAGCCCCTCGCCGCTCAGCACGGCGGGCGGCAGCGGGTGGCCGGCGCGGCCGGCGCGGACCATCTCGACCCTGCCGGCGTACTCCTCCGGGCGCAGGCGGCGGTGCACGCACCACTTCTGAAACCAGGACACGGTCAGCGCCACCTGGGTGACGACCGCGAGGAGGTAGAACAGCTGGGGCGCGCCGAAGGTGGCGAAGCCGCTCTGCGTGCGCGAATGCCGGTAGGGGTTGGCGCCGCTCGGCGGCGCGCCGAGCTTGAGCAGCACCAGGCAGGCGTCGAGCGCCGCCTGGTAGCTGAAGTCGCGGTGCACCCACTCGCCGAGGTCGCGGCCATTGCGGAGGTGCCGCGGCTGCTCGTCGAAGCGGTTCACGCCGGTGAGGCCGCCGTTCTGGCAGGCCAGCCAGGTGTCGAGGCCGCTCATGTAGTCGAGCCCCGGCGCCGCCGTGCGCACCTGCTGCCGGACCCACACCGGCGGCAGGAAGACGTCGCGCTGGAGGAATTGTGACAGGTACGGGCCGGTGAGCGAGCCGGCGCCGGCGCCGCGGAAGAGCGTGGCGGGCACGACCGCGCCGCCGGCGGCGCGCGGCCCGCGGAAGTCGGGCAGACGCGACAGCTCGGCCGCGGCGCGGCGGGCGGCCGGGTGGGAGTCGTAGGCGGCGAAGGCGACGTCGCGCAGCAGCGCCTGCCAGTAGAGCTCGGCGAGCTCGGCCGCCTGCTCGGCGCTGGTGAAGCGCGGCGGCGGCGCGAGCACGGGGCGCCCCGGGTCGGGTCCGACGAGGTTCTCGGCCAGGGCGGCCTGGGGGTTGGCGAGCTTGAGGAAGCCGCCGAGGGGGATGGCCTCGAAGCCGGCCGGGTCGCGGCCGGCGATGGCGCGCAGCAGCAGCCGGTAGGCGGCCGGGTCCACCTGGCCCAGGGCGTCGTGCGGCAGCCCCTTCGAGTAGGCGGCGATCCAGCCGGCGAGCGCCGTTTCGTCGCCGTTGGTCGCATGGACGGGGGGTGGCAGCTCGTCCGCGAGGCGGGCCGCCCTGGCGCGCGCCGACTCGCCGCGGCGGGCGGCGGCCGGGGGAGCCATCGCCGG
>JASLEW010000513.1 GCA_030150965.1 Thermoanaerobaculia bacterium
CCCAGCCACAGCTCGCCGGGCGAGCCGGCCGGGACCGGCGACCACGCGGCGTCCCGGACCTCCACCGTCACCCCCGGGAACGGCCGGCCGAGCCCGTTGTGCGAGCGCTCGTCCGGCTCGTCCCAGAGGGCGTCGATCGCCGTCTCGGTGGGGCCGTAGAACACGCCGATCCGCGCCCCCGGAAACGCCCGCCGCATCGCCTCCACCAGGTCGCGCCCCACCGCCTCGCCGCCGCTGAACACGCGGCGCAGCCGCGGGTGGGGGAGGCCCCGCTCCGCGCGCTCGACCACCGCCGCCGCCAGCCGCCGCATCAGCGCCGGCCCGGCGATCAGCGCTGTCGACCGGTCGAGCTCGGCGAGCAGCAGCGCCACGTCCGGCACGGGCCGGATGTCGAACAGCACCGCCGTGCCGCCGGTGAGGAGCGGCACCAGCAGCTCGGTGAGCAGGGCGTCGAACGTCGCCGCCGCCAGCACCGGGATCCGCTCCCCGTCCGCCAGGCCGCAGCTCTCGTAGGCCGCCAGGGTGAAGGCCAGGTTGCCGTGCTCCACCATGACGCCCTTGGGCTGCCCGGTGCTCCCCGAGGTGTAGGGCAGGTAGGCCAGGTCCCCCGCTGCGGGCGGCACGGCCGATGCGGGCGGCGCGGGCGATGCGGGCAGGGCGGGCGGGGCGAGCGATGAGGGCGGCGCGGGCGGTGAGTGCGGGGTGAGCGATGAGAGCGGCGCGGGCGATTCGGGCGACGCGGGCAGCGCGGGCGGTGCCGCCGACGAAAGCGCCGGCGCGCCATCCGCACCGCCGCCGCCGGCGTCCTCCACCCAGACCACCGGCAGCGCCCCGAGCTGCAGCGCGGCATGGAGCGGCGCGAGGCCCCGCTGCGAACGCTGCGACACCAGGGCGGCGGCGCCGGCCGGCAGGGCGTCGTCGAGGATCCGCTGCAGGCGCGGCGCCGGCTGCCCGGGATCGAGCGGCACCGCGGCCCCTCCCGCCTGCCAGATCCCCAGGAGCCCCACCACCAGCTCCAGCGACCGCTCGACCAGCAGCCCGACGCGCGTCTCCGCGCCGACGCCGGCCGCGCGCAGGCGGCGCGCCAGGAGCCCCGCGCGCCGCGCCAGCTCGCCATAGGTCAGCCGCGCGTCCCGCCACTCGACCGCCACCGCCGCCGGTATCCGCGCCGCCTGCGCCGCCAGCCGCTCCGGCACTGTCCCGGCGGGCGCCGGGGCCGCGGCGCCCCGCCACTCGACGAGCAGCTGCTGGCGCTCCGCCGCGCCGAGCAGCGGCAGCTCCGAGATCCTCCGCCCGGCGCCCGTCTCACCCACCCCACCGACCGCGCCCACCCCGCCCACCCTGCCGACCGCGCCCGCCGCGCCCACCCCGTCCACCGCTCCTCCCGCGCCTCCCGCCACCCCCGGCGAGACGCCGCGCAGCAGGGTCGCGAGCTGTCCCGCCAGGCGCGCGACCGTCGCGTGGTCGAAGAGCGCCACGGCGTACTCCAGGCAGCCCTCCAGGCCGCGGCCGGTCTCGGTCAGCGACAGGGTCAGGTCGAACCGCGCGAAGCGGTTCTCCACCGCCCGCGGCTCGAGCCGCACGCCCGGCAGCTCGAGCGGCCCCACCGGCGTGTTCTGCAGCGCGATCATCACCTGGAAGAGCGGCGTGTGGGCGGCGTCGCGGTCCGGCACCAGCTCCGCGACCAGCTTCTCGAACGGCAGATCCTGGTGCTCGTAGGCCGCGAGCGCCTCCCGCCGCACCGCCGCCAGATGCCCGGCGAACGACGGATCGCCGGACAGGTCGCCGCGCAGCACCAGGGTGTTGACGAACAGGCCGATCAGCCCCTCGGTCTCCCGCCGCGTGCGGCCCGCGACCGGCGTTCCCAGGCAGAGCTCGGCCGCGCCGCTCGTCCGCCCGAGCAGGACCTGGAACGCCGCGGTGAGCACCATGAAGAGCGTCGCCTGGTGCCGGCGCGCCAGCTCCGCCAGCGCCTCCGTCAGCGGCCGGGGAAAGGCGACCGGCAGCGTGCGGCCGCGCAGGCTCTGCACCTGCGGGCGCGGCCGGTCGGCCGGCAGCTCCAGCACCGGCGGCACCCCGGCCAGATGCTCGCGCCAGTACGCCACCTGGCGCGCCAGGACCTCGCCGGCGAGCCAGCGCCGCTGCCAGGCGGCGAAATCCGCGTACTGCACCGGCAGCGCGCCGAGCGGCGGCGCCTCCCCCAGGGCGAGCGCGCGGTAGAGCGCCGCCACCTCCCGCATCAGCACCCCCATCGACCAGCCGTCGCCGATGATGTGGTGCAGGTTGACCAGCAGCAGGTGCTCCGCCGCGCCGAGGCGCCACACCCCCACCCGCAGCAGCGGGCCGCGCCCGAGGTCGAACGGCCGCTCCGCCTCGCGCAGCAGCTCGCGCGCCGCCGCCTCCTCCCTGGCCGCCGGAGCGAGGCCGGACAGGTCCACCAGCGGCACCGCGACGCCGGCCGGCGGCAGGATCACCTGCCGCACCTGGCCGCCCTCGGCGCGGAACACCGTCCGCAGCGCCTCGTGCCGGCGCGCCACCTCGGCCAGCGCCCGCGCGAGCAGCGCGAGCGACAGCCGGCCGCTCGCCCGGAGCGCGATCGGCACGTTGTAGAGCGGCCCGCCCTCCAGCTGATCGATGAACCACATCCGCTGCTGCGCGAACGACAGCGGCAGCTCGGCCCCGTCCCGCGGCACCGGCACGATCGGCGGCCCGGCGGCGGCGCCGCCGCCCCGGCGCAGCGCCTCGACCGCGCCGGCGAGCCCGGAGGCCGTCGGGTGCTCGAACAGCGCCCGCAGCGGCACCTCCACCTCGAAGGCCGCGCGCAGCTGCGAGATCACCTGGGTGGCGAGCAGGGAGTGCCCGCCGAGCGCGAAGAAGTCCGCCGCCGCGTCCACCTGCGCGATCCCCAGGACCTCGGCGAAGATCCCCGCCACCAGCTCCTCGGGCATTCCGCGCGGGGTGAGCGGGGAGAGCGGCGCGAGCGGGCCGAGCGGCGTGCCCGGCG